>JBEANZ010000001.1:0-6135 GCA_041165185.1 Verrucomicrobiota bacterium
GCCTTTTTCAACTGGTGCTTCGAGGTCTCGGGCTCGATCCCGATCTCCGCCGAACATCCGCGTGAAGGAATGAAAGCGGCCATTGCCGCGCTCAAGGCCGGCGAGGTCGTCTGCATCTGCCCGGAAGGCCACATCTCGCGCACGGGCCAGCTCATGGAAATCCGGCCCGGCTTCGAGCTGATGGCGCGGCAATCCGGCGCGCCCGTCGTCGCGGCCGCCATCGACGGGCTGTGGGGCTCGATTTTTTCGTTCGCGGGGAACCGCTACCTGTGGAAATCCCCGCGGCTGACGCCGACGGACGTGTTCATCGCGTTTGGGCGGCCGACACCGGCGGCGGAAATTACGGTCGCTTGGGCGCGCCGCGAGCTGCTCGATCTCGGGTGCGCGGCGTTTGAGGAGCGGCCGGTGTTGCGCCGCCACCTCGGCCATGAGTGCCTGCGCTCGCTCGCGAAACACCCGTGGCGCGTCGCGGTGGTGGACCGCTCGTTTGGCCGGCGCGAACTCTCGTGCGCGCAACTTTTCGCGGCGTCGGCCGCGCTCGCGCAACGCCTCCGCGCGACCGTGCCCGAGGCGCGCGTGGGCATCGTGCTGCCGCCGGGCGCGGGGGCGTTTATCGCCAACCTCGCCGTGATGGCGGCGGGCAAGGTGCCGGTGAACCTGAACTTCACCGCCGGCCGCGCCGCGCTCGAGTCGAGCCTGCGCATCGCCGGCATCGTCACCGTGATCTCGGCGGACGTGGTGCGCGCCAAGCTGCCGAATTTCCCGTGGCCCGCGCGCACCGTGGACCTCGCCGCGGAAATGGCGGCCCTCGGCGGCAAGCGCGCGTTGCTCCCATGGCTGCTCGCGGCGTGGGTGTTGCCAAACCAGTGGTGCGCCGCGCTCGTGGGTGCGCCGCGCGTCGGCGACCGCACGGAGGCGGGCCTGCTCTTCACGAGCGGCAGCTCGGGCGAACCGAAGGGCGTCGCGCTCACGCACCGCAACCTGTTCGCCAACTGCGCGCAGATTTCCTCGCTCTCCATCCTGCCGGAAACGTGCTCGTTGCTCGGCTGCCTGCCGGTGTTTCACAGCTTCGGGTTCACCGTCACGCTGTGGTATCCGCTGCTGCGCGGCTGTCGTGTCGTCACCGTGCCGAGCCCGCTCGACACGCGCAAAATCATCGACGCGATCCGCGACGAACAGGCGACGGTGCTGCTCGGCGCGCCCACGTTTATCCGCCCCATCTTGAAGAAGGCGCAGCCGGCGGAGCTGCGCACGCTCGACCTCGTGGTGACCGGCGCCGAAAAACTCCCCGACGATTTGCAGCGCGGGTTTCTCGAGACGTTTCACCTCTCCATCATGCAGGGCTACGGCCTCACCGAGACGACGCCCGCCGCGAACATCTCGCAGCCCAACCCACGCCTCGGCGCAACGACGAGCGAGCCGCAGGCGGGTCACCGCGCCGGGGCGGTCGGGCGCATGATGCCCGGCATGACGGCGCGCATCGTCGAGCCCGAAACAGGACGCGAGCTGCCATTCACCGCGACGGGGCTGGTGCTTTTCCGCGGGGCCAACGTCTTCCCCGGCTACCTGCATGACGCGGAGAAAACGGCGGCGGCGTTTCGCGACGGCTGGTTCATCACCGGCGATCTCGGGCGCTTCGACCAAGATGGGTTTCTGTTCATTGAGGGGCGGCTGTCGCGCTTCTCGAAAATCGGCGGCGAGATGGTGCCGCACGGCACGGTCGAACAGAAAATCGCGGAGACGTTTGCCTGGGATCAAAGCGACGGGCTCGCCCTCGCCGTGATGGGCGTGCCCGACGCCGCGAAGGGCGAGGCGCTGGTGTTGCTCACGATCCGCGAGGTCGGCGCCGACGAATTGCGCAAGCGCCTGCTCGACGCCGGCGTGCCCGCGCTCTGGGTGCCGAAGATCGTGCACCGCGTGGAAAAAATCCCGTTGCTCGGCACGGGCAAGACCGACTTGAAACGCTGCCGCGAACTCGCGCTCGAGGCCGCGAAGTAGGCGCGATTCCTCCCATGAAAATCGACTGCCACGTCCATGTCGTCGGCAACGGCACCGGCGGCACGGGCTGCTGGTATCGCCCGCGCGGCATCACGAAATTCGGCGCGCCGCTGATGGTGCGCGCCGTCGGCCTCGCGCCCGCCGCCCTCACCGGCGACCTCGATGGGCTCTATGCGCGGAAACTCCTCGCGCACATCCGCGCCTCGTCCCTCGACGCCGCCGTGATCCTCGCGCAGGACGAACCGCACCGCGACGACGGCACCGTGATCGAGGGAGTGGGGTCGTTTTACGTGCCCAACGACTACGTGCTCGGGCTCGCGCGCGCGCACCGCGAGTTCCTCGCCGCCGTCTCGATCCATCCCGCGCGCCGCGATGCGCTCGACGAGCTCGAGCGCTGCCTCGCCGGTGGCGCCGTGATGCTCAAGTGCCTGCCCAACTGCCAGAACATCGACTGGAACGACCGCCGCTACACGCGCTTCCTCGAGCGCATGGCCGCGAGCGGCCTCATCCTCCTCGCGCACACCGGTAGCGAACGCACGCTCCCCGTCCTCGCCCCGCGCCTCGAGGATCCGCGCGTGCTCACCCGCGCGCTCGAGATCGGCGTGACGTGCATCGCCGCGCACTGCGGCACCGGCGTGATGGTGATCGACCCGGACTATTTTGAGATTTTCACGCGACTGCTACGCCGCTTCCCGCGGCTCTACGGCGACAACAGCGCGCTCGCCGCGCCGAATTTCCGCCTCTGGCGCTCGCGCCTGCGCGCGATGCTCGAGCCCGAGGTGAGCGCGCGCATCCTGCACGGCAGCGACGTGCCCGTGCCGGTCGGTGGGGCGAGCATGTGGGCCTTCGGGATGCTCTCCCGCACGGCGTGGCGTGAGACCACGAAAATTGAGAGCCCGATCGAGCGCGACGCGCAGCTGAAGCGCGCGCTAGGTTTCCCGGAGGAGTCGTTCACGCGGCTCGCGGGTTTGCTGCGCAAGGTGTGACGGCCACGGCCCGCGGCGGGTTTTCAGCCGGGCTGGTCGAGCGTGGAAAAGGTGTAGCGAAAATTCGCGTCGCGGCCCTCGCGTCGCGCCGTCTCGCGCCAGGCGAGATGCCGCCACTCGGGCATGAACGTGTCGCCGGCGAACTCCGCGTGGACGAGCGTGAGGTGGAGGCGCACGCGGTGCGCGCCCGTCGCGGCGAGGGCGAGCGCCTCCGCGTAAATTCTCGCGCCGCCGCAGACGAAGATCTCGCCGGGCAACGCTTCCGCGCGCGCGAGCGCCGCGTCGAGCGAACCGGCGACCTCGACGCCGTCGCGCGCGAGCGCGGCGTCGCGCGTGACGACAATGGGGCGACGCCCATCGCGCGCGGCCTGCGGCCACGTCGCAAAACTGACGCGCCCGAGCACGACGATCTGCCCGGCCGTTTGGGCGTGGAAAAACTCGAGGTCCTCGGGAAGGTGCCACGGCAGTCTCCCCTCGCGCCCGATCACGCGGTTCTCGGCGCAGGCGACGATGAGGTGGAGGAGTTTCGGCATGGGCGGGGAGCGGCACTCCAACGGTGTGCGGCCGGGCCGACAAATCCGAATCGCAGCGGCAGCGCGGCGTGCGTCCTCCCTGATTGCCTTTGCCGGCCGTGTGGTTTCGCTCGCGCGCATGACCATCGGCGTCCCCAAGGAAATCAAGATTGGTGAAACCCGCGTCTCGATGACGCCCAGTCTGTGTCGCCGGTGCGTTTCGCTCGGCGCCAAGGTGGTTGTGCAAAAATCCGCCGGCGTCGTCGCCGGGTTTCGCGATGACGAATATCGCGCGGCCGGCGCCACGCTCGTCGCCGACGCCGCGAAGGTTTGGCGGGCGGCCGATCTCATCCTGAAAGTAAAGGAGCCGCTCGCCGCCGAATACGGGCTGCTCCGCGAGGGGCAGGCGCTCTTCACCTACCTGCACCTCGCGGCGGGGCCCGAGTTGGCGAGGGTGTTGCTCGCGAAAAAAATCCTCGGCATCTCCTACGAAACCGTCGAGGGCGTGGACGGGAGTTTCCCGTTGTTGAAACCGATGTCGCAGATCGCGGGGCGGCTATCGATTCAGATCGGGGCGTATTTTCTCCAGTCGCAGCACGGCGGGTCGGGGGTGTTGCTCGGCGGTATCCCGGGCACGATGCCGGGGCACGTCGTCGTGGTCGGCGCGGGCAACTCCGGCGCGCACGCCGTGCAGATGGCCGCCGGCATGGGCGCGCGGGTGACCGTGCTCGACCTCGACACGCGGAAACTCGAGGCGCTCGACAGCGAGTATCGCGGGCGCGTCGTCACGCTCATGTCGAACCCGGCGAACATCGAGCACGAGGTCGCCGACGCCGACCTGCTCATCGGCGCCGTGCTCATCCCGGCGGCGAAGGCGCCGATCGTCGTCTCCAAGAAAACCGTCGCGCGGATGCGCCCCGGCAGCGTGATCGTGGACATCGCGATCGATCAGGGCGGGTGCATCGAGAGCATCCGGCCGACCTCGCACGAGAAACCCGTCTACGAGCAACACGGCGTGATCCACTACGCGGTGCCCAACATGCCGGCGCTCGTCGGCCGCACTTCGACGCTTGGGCTCACGCAGGCGACGGAGCCCTACGTGGCGATGCTCGTCGGCAAGGGCATCGAGCGCGCGCTCGCCGAACACCACGGGCTCCAGCGCGGCGTGAACACCGAAGGCGGGAAGATTGTTTACCCGGCGGTGGCGAAGGCGCTGGGATTCTCGTAACGACCAAGCTCCATCATGAGCGTAGGGGCACTAGTCTTTGTGGGGCTAATCGGGATAGGATTTGCAACGCTTGCTTTTTTTATTTCGCGGCATCAGCGGAAGAATCCGCCGCCCGGATCGAGGGGCGGCTCTAGGTTTGGGGACGGTAACTGTGACCCGGGCGGGCCTGCGGATGGACCGGGGGAATGACTTTCATGAAACGACACCTCCTGGGATTTTTTCTCGCGCTCTTCTGCGGCGTTCACGCCGAGCCGCTCCCGGTCGGCAAGGGCCGCCTCGAGTTCACGGGCGCCGCCGAGCCGATCACGTTGTTCACTTACAAGCCGGCGGGCTACACGGATGGCCCGCTGCTCGTGGTGTGTCACGGCGTGCAGCGCAATGCGGAGGACTACCGCGACCACGCCATCGCGATGGCGGAGCGGTTTCGCGCGATCGTGGTGGCGCCGCTGTTCGACACGGCGCGGTTTCCCAGCGCGCGCTACCAACGCGGCGGACTGCTCGACGCGAAAGGCACGGCGCGCGCGCCGGGCGAGTGGACATATGCGTTTATCCCGAAAATCGTCGCGCACGTGCGGGGGATCGAGGGGCGGCCGGCGCTGCCCTACTACCTCATCGGCCACTCGGCGGGCGGGCAGTTTCTCGTGCGGCTCGCGGCGTTCCAACCTGGCGAGGCGGTGCGCATTGTCGCGTGCAATCCGGGCTCCGCGCTGTTTCCGACGCGCGAGCAGGACTTCGGCTACGGGTTCGGCAAATTGCCGGCGGCGCTGAGCGATGACGCGCACCTGCGGGCGTATCTCGCCGCGCCGCTGACCTTGTTTCTCGGGACGGGCGACGTGACGCCCGAGCACAGCCTCGACGTGAGCGCAGCCGCGATGCGCCAGGGCCCGCACCGGCTCGCGCGCGGGCGCGCGTGCTTCGAGTTTGCGCGGAAGCTCGCCGCGGATCGGGGTTGGGCGTTCAACTGGCGCAAGGTCGAGACCCCCGGCATCGATCACGACGCGAAGCGCATGTTTGCCGCGAAGGAAGTCGAAGACGCGCTGTTCGGAAAGTGAACAACGCGATCTCGCTCTCACCCGAGGTTGCCGCCGCGCTGGCGGCGAGGCGGCCCGTCGTCGCGCTTGAGTCGACGCTCATCACGCACGGGTTGCCGTTTCCGGCAAACGTCGAGACCGCGCTCGCGATGGAGGCCGCCGTGCGCGCGGGTGGCGCGGTGCCCGCGACCATCGCGGTGCTCGCGGGAAAAATCACCGTCGGCCTCACTCGCGCCGAGATCGAGCGGCTGGCGTCGCGGCCCGCCGGCAGCGTGCGCAAATGCTCGCGGCGTGATTTGCCCATCGCGGTCGCGCGTGGCGAGGATGGCGCGACGACGGTCGCCGGAACGATGATCGTGGCGCACATGGCGGGGATCCGC
>JBEANZ010000002.1:0-3496 GCA_041165185.1 Verrucomicrobiota bacterium
CGCGGCGATCCTGGCGGGACTCTTCGCGCTGCTGGTGGCGAGCCGGTTCGACGTGTTCTTTCGCGTGCCGTTCCTCGAGTTCGCCGACTTCGCGGTCAACGGGCTTCAGATTCACCACGCGAAGAGCTTCGCGGAAATCCACGGCAACTACTCGCGGTATGAGTTCAATCATCCGGGACCGGCCTTCTTCTATGTCTATGCGCTCGGCGAACGGGTGCTGCACGACTGGCTGGGCCTGGTGCCGTCGCCGGGCAACGCCCACCTGCTCGCGAGTGCGGCGCTGCAGAGCTTCTTTCTCGTCGCGGGGCTGATGCTGCTGCAGTCGGTCGTGCGGGGGCGGGCGTTCGTGCCGCTGGCGCTGGCGGCGGCGGCGTGGTTTTTCGGATACCATCGCGAGGGCCTGACGAGCGTGTGGCCGCCGCACGTGCTCGCGCTGCCGCTGTTCTGTTTTCTCGCCGCGGGCACGGTCGTGGCGCTGGGCCGGCTCCGGCACGCGGGCTGGCTGGTGCTGGCCGGCGGATTTCTCGCGCATGGCCACGTGGTGATGCCGCTCTTCGTCGGCGGCATCGGGGCGGTGGCTGTCGGCCTCGGGGTTTTTCGGTGGCGGCGAGACGGCGGCGGTGCCGGCGCGCGGCCCGCGTTCTGGCCGGCGCATCGCCGGATGCTCCTGGTGGCGGGCGCGCTGATCGCGATCTTTCTCCTGCCGCTGGCGATCGATGTGGCGGCGCGCGGCAGCCGCAGCAACGTCTCCGCGATTCTGGGACGGATCACGGCCAACGCCGGGGAGCCGAAGGGGGTGGGGCAGTCGCTGCTGTTCTTTCTTTCCTTTCCCGTCGCATCGCGCGAACACGACCGGCTCCTCACGACCGTGGGACCGGAGACGTGGCGTTTTCTGCGCGGCCATCTGCCGGGCCTGCTGGCCTGGGCGGCGGTGCTGGCGGGGCCGCCGCTGGTCGCGTGGGGCTGGCGGCGGCGGCTCGAGCCGGCGGAGCGG
The DNA here is from genome assembly GCA_041165185.1 of Verrucomicrobiota bacterium. Lineage (GTDB taxonomy): Bacteria > Verrucomicrobiota > Verrucomicrobiia > Opitutales > Opitutaceae > JBEANZ01. The sequence continues at coordinate 995 of JBEANZ010000002.1, forward strand.
CGGTTCTTCTGCGCGGCGGCCGCGCTGCTCGGGGCCGCGTTCGCCTGCTGCCTCGTGTGGGGCGTGGCCCAGTCCGGCGGGATCCGGCACTACAACGGTTATCTCTACCAGGGGATCTATTTCTTTGCCGGCCTGCTCGGCGTCGCGCTGGTGGCGCGGCCGCTCGAAGCGTGGTGGCGCACGCCGATGAGCGCGGGAGTCGTGGCGCTGGCGGTCGTCACAGCCGGCTATGCGCTGCGGGGCCGGCCGGTCTCCGTCGGGGAGCTCGGGCTTTCGATTCGTGACGGCGTGGCGACCGCTCTGGCGAACGAACCGACGCGCCAGCCGAGGCTGCTCGTCTTCGGTCGCGAGTCGTGGCACATCGGCGCGGCGGTCACGCTGGAGCTGACGCGTCGCGAGATCGGCGCCTACGCGCTGCCGTGGTGGAGCTACATGTTTCAACGCCGCCACGACGCCTCGCAGTTCGGCGAGGACCTCGAGGCGCGCACCGTCACGTGGTGGATCGGACCGAGGGGCCCCGGCGGCATCCTGCTCACCGCGGAGCATGCGTTGTTTCAGGAAGCCGCGACGCTCGCGCCGTCGGGCGGAGCGATCGATTTTGGACCGGGCGGCAACGGCTTTCGCCATCTCGTGACTGGAATCACGGATGCCGAGCCCGACGGCATCCCGCGCACGAATGAGCGCCGGCTCGTCCTGCGCTTCCGGCCCGAACGCACGACCGGCGCGGTGCGGCTGATCTTCGACGCCGAGGCCGAGGGCACGCCGCGCCGGGCCGCCGCCGAGGCGGCCTTTGCCGGCACTGGCCTGGGGCGGATCGAGGCTGGGGATCGGGGCGAGATCTCCGTCGTGGTGCCGGCGGCGCTTTGGAACGCCCGGCCGGTGGCGACGCTCGAGTTGCGGTTTCCCGTGGCGACGCCGCGGCGGTCGCCGGTCCGGCCGGACTACGAGCGTTGGTCCGCCTGGCGCCTGTGGCGGATCCGGTGCGAGAGCCCCTGAAATCGCGCTGGCCTCCGGGACGCGTTGCGGCATTTCTTCTCGGAAATTCTCCCGGCATGTCGCGTTCTCCCACGTCCCCAGAATCCGCGCGCGCAGCGTCCGTCGCCGGAAGCTCGAACCGCGCGTTCGGCCTGGTGTTCGCCGGGTTTTTTACGGTCGTCGGCCTGCTGCCGTTGCGCCACGGCGCCGGGGGGCGCGGGTGTGCGTTCGTCGTGGCGGGGATATTTCTGCTGCTCGCGCTCGCGTGGCCGGCAGCGCTCGCCTGGCCGAATCGCCTGTGGACGAAGTTCGGCGAACTGCTGCACCGAGTGACGAGCCCGGTGGCGATCACGGGCATCTATCTCGTGGGCGTGGTGCCGGCGGGCGTGGTGATGCGACTGCTCGGCAAGGATCCGCTGCGGTTGAAACGCGATCCGGCGGCGGCGAGTTATTGGATCCCGCGCGTGCCGCCGGTGAAAGCGGGCCCGGGGATGAAGCACCAGTTTTGATTTTCCGCCGCCATGTCGTTTCTCGCTGAACTCTGGGCGTTCCTGAAGGAGCGCAAAAAATTCTGGCTGTTGCCCGCGATCCTGGCCGCGCTGCTCTTCGGCATCCTGGTGGTCGTCGGCCAGGGCTCGGCGATCGCGCCGTTCATCTATACGCTGTTCTAGGCGGCCGCCGGCATGATCGAACGAGTGCAGGTGGGCAGTTACCTCGCGCGACCCTACCGGCTGCGCGTTGAGTTCGAGAAACGGCGGCTCCACGTGCGGCGTGACATCGCGCCGATCGACGGGCGAGACTAGCGTCGGCCGCAATGCACATCCTCGGAGTCTCCGCTTTCTACCACGACAGTGCCGCCGCGCTGATTCGTGACGGCCGCATCGTCGCGGCGGCGCAGGAGGAACGCTTCTCGCGCCGGAAGCACGACCCGGAGTTCCCGCGGGCGGCGATCGGGTATTGCCTCGCGGCGGCGGGCATCACGGCGCGGGAGCTGGATCACGTGGTGTTCTACGACAAGCCGTTTCTCAAGTTCGAGCGGCTGCTCGAGACCTATCTTGCGTTTGCGCCGCGCGGGCTCGCGTCGTTTCGCGCGGCGCTGCCGGTGTGGCTGCGCCAGAAACTCTTCCTGAAAAACCTGCTCGAGCGCGAACTCCGCGACCTCGATCCCGGCGTGCCCTGGCCGGAGAAACTGCTCTTCACCGATCATCACCTCAGCCACGCGGCGAGCGCGTTTTATCCGTCGCCGTTCGACGAGGCGGCGGTGCTGACGCTCGACGGCGTGGGCGAGTGGGCGACGGCGTCGTGCGGCATCGGCCGCGGGCGCGAACTCGAGATCCAGCGCGAGATCCATTTTCCGCATTCGCTCGGGCTGCTGTATTCGGCGTTCACGTATTACCTCGGTTTCAAGGTGAACTCCGGCGAATACAAGGTCATGGGCCTCGCGCCCTACGGCACGCCGTGCTTCGCCGCGGCGATCCACGAGCATCTCATCGAGGTGAAGCCCGACGGCTCGTTCCGGCTCAATCT
>JBEANZ010000003.1:0-4143 GCA_041165185.1 Verrucomicrobiota bacterium
GCGAGACGTTTCGCGGCCAGCTCGCCTACAAACTCGATCTCACGCAGGAGAAATCCTGGTTGCGCTGGCTCGGCCTGCACAACGCGACCGGCTACGATGAATACGGCTACGCGTGGACCCGCCGCTATAGCTACCGCGACGTGCTCGCGTCGAACCACGCCTGGGTTCCGGCCGGAACATTTCCGGCACTCAACGGCAACATCGCCGGCGGCCAGACCGCCGGCGCCGCGCGTTTCCGCGGCTACTTCCGCTACTACGTCGGCGACGCCACCGGCACCAACGTCGACGCCGCGCCGAGCACGTTCAACTACGGCCCCGCGACCTACGTGTGGGGCAACGCCGCGACCGGCGTTTTCCAACGCGAGCCCGCCCTCCTCGATCAGCGCCCCACCCTCGACAGCGCCGGCGGCGGCAGCAATTCCCAGACGATCAACAAGACCACCGGCGGCGTGATCCAGAGCATGTTTTTCGGCGGCCGGCTCGTCACGACCTTCGGCACGCGCGACGACAAGGTTTACGACAAACGCGGCGCCGAGCCGCGCCTCCTGCTCCCCGACGGCAGCGATTTCAACTACCAGGTCATCAACAGTTGGGCCGGCGTGGACTACGCGAAAAACGGCGGCCCCACCAAAACCGCCGGCGCCGTCGCGCGGCCCTTCCGCGACATCGGCTTCATCAACCGCGCCGCCTCACAGAGCGGCGCGACGGGCTTCGCCGCGCGCGTGCTCGACGGCCTTTCGTTCACCTACAACCAGAGCGACAGCTTTAACCCGCAGGGCCCGCAGCAGGATCAGTTTCGCCGCCAGCTCCCCAACTCCACCGGCGAGGGCCGCGACTGGGGTTTCTGGCTGAACCTGAACGACGGCAAATTCGTCCTCCGCGTGAACAAATTCGAGACCAAGCGCATCAAGACCCGCGGCGGCGACGCCGCCACCATCGCGCAACGCAGCCTCCGCCTCGACGTGTTTCAGAGCGACGCCTGGCAGCTCGTGAACAACGCCCGCGCCTGGATCACGCAGCTCAACCCGACCTTCACCGTCGCGCAAATCGACGCCGAGATCGCGCGCCAGACCGGCCTCTCCGTCGAGGAGCAGCGCGACCTCGTGCTCCCCGATCCCGGCATCTCCTCGACGCAGGACGTCGAGTCGCGCGGCACCGAGATCGAGTTGAATTTCAACCCGTCGAAATACTGGACCGTGCAGTCCTCGCTCAGCCAGACGATGACGACCAACACCAACGTCAACACCGCCACCGTCGACTGGATCGCGCACCGGATGCCCTTCTGGACGACCGTCGTCGACCCGCGCCTCGCGCCCACGGCCGCGAACCCCGGCCGCCTCTGGTGGGAGGCCACCTACGGCGGCAGCTCGCCGCACACGACGTTCACCAACAACGTCGATCTCCCGCTAAAAATCCTCCTCCAACAGCAGGGTAAATCCAACCCGCAGGTCCGCAAATACCGCGTGAAAGCCTCGACGAATTACCAGCTCGCCGGCCTCACGCAGCACCGCGTCCTGCGCAACTTCAACGTCGGCGGCGCAGTGCGCTGGGAGGATCGCGCCGGCATCGGCTACTACGGCGTGCAACAATTCCCCGCCTCCATCACCGAACTCGATCCCAACCGCCCGATCTGGGACAAGGCGCATTACTACGTGGACGCGTTCGTGAGCTACCGCACGAAACTCTTCCGCAACAAAGTCGGCGCGACGGTGCAGCTCAACGCCCGCAACCTCGGCGAAACCGGCCGCCTGCAACCCGTGGGCGCCTTCCCCGACGGCACCCCCCTCGCCTACCGCATCGTGGACCCCGCGCTCTACATCCTCTCCGTGAAATTCGATCTGTAGAGAGTCCGTGGCTGAGGCCGCTTGCCCCGCCGTAGCCTCGCGCGAAGGCGGGTCCCGCCTCAGTTCATTCGCCCCGCCCCATGTTCCCGTATCGCCGGCTGCTTCCGCTCCTCCTCACCGCCCACGCCCTCGCCGCCGATTTCTTCATCGCGTCGACCGGCTCCGACTCCGCCCCCGGCACCGAACAAAAACCCTTCGCCACCCTGACGCGCGCCCGCGACGCCGTCCGCGAAAAAAAGCAGCTCGCGCCCGCGCGCGACTACTCCGTCGCGATCCGCGGCGGCCTTTACCGCGTCGCCGAGACCATCGTCTTCTCCCTCGCCGACTCCGCCGCCGAGGGCCACACGATTACCTACGCCGCATTCCCCGGAGAGACGCCCGTCTTCACCGTGTCGATCCCGCTGACCAACTGGCAACGCGAACCCAACTCCGCCGCGTGGACCACATCGCTCTCCGCCGCCGCGCGCCCGTTCCTCACGCTCTCTGATCGCGCCGGCCGCCTGCCGCGCGCGCGCACGAAGGCGTTTTCCCCCACGCAGGATTTCAACTCCGCCGAGAAACTCGGTCGCTCCACGCTCCCGTTTCCACCCGGCGCCATCGCCGACTGGCCCGACCTCGCCGACGCCGAACTCGTCATCCGCCCGAACTACGGCTGGATTCTCAACATCCTCCCGCTCGAGTCCGTCGATGTCGCCGCCGGCCTCGCGCGCACGCGCATCCCTGCGAGTTACCCGATGGTGAAAGTCCGCTGGGGCCTGCGCGACGTGAACACCAAGGGCACCGCCTGGATCGAAAACGTCCGCGCCGCCCTCGACGAACCCGGCGAGTGGGTGCTCAACAACACCACCCGCACCGTCACGCTCCTCACCCGCGACGGCGCCGCGCCCGCCGGCATCGAGGCCCCGCAACTCACCGAGCTCCTCCGCGTCGAGGGCGCCATCGACTACGACGGCCCGCGCGACACGCCTGTGCGCGGCCTCGTGTTTCGCGGCCTCGCCTTCACCGGCGGCGATCGCTGGCCGTGGGCGCCGGACCGCAACGGCGCCACGCTCCAGCACGATTGGGAAATGTTCGACCGCCCCACCGCGCTTGTCCGCCTCCGCGGCGCCGAGCGCATCGCGTTTGAAAACTGCCGCTGGTTCAACACCGGCGGCGCCGGCCTCCGCCTCGATCTCCACGCGCAGAAAAACCGCGTCGCCGATTCCGTGTTCGAGCACCTCGGCGGCGCGGGCATCGTGCTCGCTGGCTACGGCCCCGGCACGAAGGACGTGAACCGCCAAAACGAAATCACCGGCAACCATCTCCACCACGTCGGCGAAATCCTCTGGCAGGGCGCCGCCATCAGCGTGTGGCAGAGCGGCGAAAACCGCATCGCGCAAAACCTCATCCACCACACCAACTACACCGCCATCACCGTCAGCGGTCGCATCGCCTGGAACCGCGACGGCCGCGGCGACGGCTGGCGCACCATCCGCTGGCCCGAGATCGCCGCCGCCGGCGGCCCGCCGCCGCAGGCCGGCCCGGGCACGCCGCGCGCCACGTGGGAGCAACGCGCGCCGTTCCTCCACGGGCGCCACAATCTCGTCGAGCGAAACGAAATCCACGACGTGATGCTCCGCCTCTGGGACGGCGACGCCGTCTACGTGAGCGGCACCGGTGCCGGCAATCGCGTCCGCGAAAATTTCATCCACGACTGCCTCTCCGAAAATATGTGCGAGGCCATCCGTTGCGACGACGACCAGCACGAGACCATCATCGAGCGCAACGTGATCCTCCGCACCGGCGGCATGGGCACCGGCATCGCGATCAAGGGCCGCAATCACGTGCTCAACAATTTCATCGTCGACGCCACCGGCGCGTTCCTCCCACGCGGCCTCATCGCCCTCGAAGGCGTGCCCGTGGACGGCTCTGTTATCCGGCACAACATCCTCGTCGCGACGCGCCCGAAGCCCGCGCCCTTCTATTTCAAGAACGTCCTCGGCGTCCCGCCCGACCCGCAAATCTCCGAGATCGAGTTGGACCAAAACCTCTACTGGCACACGACCGATCCGATGTGGGCCGACGCCCATCTCACGGCCGCAACGGTCGCCGGCCGCGACACCCGCAGCCGCGTCGCCGACCCGCGCTTCATCGATCCGGACGCCGGCGATTTCCGTTTCGCGCCCGACTCCCCGGCGCCCCACCGCCAATTCTCCGAGTGGGCTAAGTGATTGACTGGGCGGGGTGCAGACCGATTTGGCGGGACAACCGCGGAAAAACTTTCCAACGTTAGGCCATGACACCGTCCCAAGGCGCACCG
>JBEANZ010000004.1:0-3790 GCA_041165185.1 Verrucomicrobiota bacterium
CAACGGCTGACAGGGGAAAACTCCATGACCGACACCACATCTCCCCAGTTCGACGCCATCGTCATCGGCTCCGGCATCAGCGGCGGCTGGGCCGCCAAGGAACTCGCCGAAAAAGGCCTCAAGACCCTCGTGCTCGAGCGCGGCCGCGACGTGAAGCACGGCGAATATCCGACGGCGTTTATGGAGTCGTGGGAGTTTCCCGGCCGGAACAAGATCCCCGCCGCCGAGCTCGCGAAGCAGGAGAAGCAAAACCGCACCGGCTACACCACGCACCCCGCGGCGGCCCACTGGTTCGTCAACGACCTCGAGAATCCCTACTCGGAGGAAAAGCGTTTCGACTGGATGCGCGGCTACCATGTCGGCGGGCGTTCGTTGCTGTGGGGCCGGCAGAGTTACCGCTGGAGCGATTTGGATTTCGAGGCCAACGCCAAGGACGGCATCGCGGTCGACTGGCCTATCCGCTACCAGGACATCGCGCCGTGGTATGATTACACGGAGCGCTTCGCCGGCATCAGCGGCAACCGCGACGGCCTCCCGCAGCTCCCCGACGGCCAGTTCCTCCCGCCGATGGAGATGAACTGCCTCGAGCAACAGGTGCGCCGTCGCATCGCCGACTCCTTCGGCGGCCGCGCGATGATCATCGGCCGCGCCGCGAACCTCACCGTCCCCCACAACGGCCGCGGCAACTGCCAGTCGCGCAACCGCTGCATCCGCGGCTGCCCCTACGGCGCGTATTTTTCGAGCAACGCCGCCACGCTCCCCGCCGCCTACGTCACCGGCAACCTCACGCTCCGCCCCTTCTCCATCGTCCACGCGATCACCCACGACCCGAAGTCCGGCCGCGCCACCGGCGTGCGCATCATCGACACGCAGACCAACGAGGTGATCGAGTTCCGCGCGAAGGTCATCTTCTGCTGCGCCTCCGCCATCGCCTCGACGTTTATCCTCATGAACTCGAAGTCCGATCGTTTCCCCAACGGCCTCGGCAACGACTCCGGCGAACTCGGCCACAACCTCATGGACCACCACTTCAAGGTCGGCGCCACGGGCCTCTCCGACGACTTCGGCGACAAGTATTACCACGGCCAGCGCCCCAACGGCATCTACATCCCGCGCTTCCGCAATCTCGACGCCGCGAGCAAACAAAAGGACTACGTGCGCGGTTTCGGTTACCAGGGTAGCGCGAGCCGCAGCGACTGGACGCGCCCGATCAAGGAGCTGAATTACTTCGGCCCGAAACTGAAGGCCGACCTCATCGCGCCCGGCCCGTGGCGTTTCGGCATCGGCTCGTGGGGCGAGTGCCTGCCCTACCACGCGAACAAGATCACGTTGAACGAAAAGCTCCGCGACAAATGGGGCCAGCCCACCGTGACCTTCGACTGCGGCTGGAAGGAGAACGAAATGAACATGCGCAAGGACATGAAGGCCTCCGCCGTCGAGATGCTCGAAGCCGCCGGCCTGAAAAACGTGACGCCCTACGACGACGTGGTGAACAGCGCCCCCGGCAACTGCATTCACGAGATGGGCACCGCGCGCATGGGCCGCGACCCGAAGACCTCCGTGCTCAACGCGCACAACCAGGTCCACGCCGTGCCCAACGTCTTCGTGACCGACGGCGCCTGCATGGCCTCCGCCTCCTGCGTGAACCCCTCGCTCACCTACATGGCCCTCACGGCGCGCGCGTGCGACTTCGCCGTAAGCGAGATGAAGAAACTCAACCTCTGAGCATCGACCCACCGAAAGGTGAACCGCTCATCTTCGCTAATCCGCGCTCATGAAAACCACGCGCCGCGTCGCCTCCCACCCCAACGTCCGCTCCGCCGATCCCGTCGGGCCGACTTTTATGGCCGTCCCGTCACGCGGCGCACACTCCCGCTTCGCAACCGAGAGCGCTTGGTCTTTTGTAGGGCCGGCGCTCGTCGCCGCGCCGTCGCGTGGCGCCCGTGATGACCGCGACGGCACGTCGGCCAGCGGCGTCCCTACACCCGAAAATTCTCCATTCCAGCTCCACGCAATGCGATCCCCGCGCTCCGCCGATTAGGCGGGGCACGCACACGTCCCTCCGCCCTCCCGCAAAAAAAGATTAGCGAAGATTAGCGTTCCCAAAAACTCCGCCCCTCCGCCTTCCCACTCCCGCCCATGCCCGCCACGTTCGACACCCCGCCCTCCCTCACCCGCCGCGAAGCCCTCCAACGCGCCGCGCTCTTCCTCGGCGCCGCGCTCTCGCCCTCGCTCCTCTCCGGCGTCCTCGCCGCGCAACCCGCCAACGCCGCGGCTTCCTCCTCTGCCGCCGCCGCGCCGCGCTACCTCACCGCCGCGCAATTCGCCGCCGCCGCCGCCGCCGCCGAGCGCATCCTCCCGCGCACCGACACCCCCGGCGCCCTCGACGTCGGCGTGCCCGCGTTCATCGACCTCATGTTCGGCCGGTTTCTCTCCGCCGAGGAAAAATCGCGCCTCACCGGCGGCCTCGCCGCTCTCGACGCCGCGAGCGCGACCGCGCACCGCCAGCCCTTCGCCCAGCTCGCCGGCGCGCAACAGGACGCCCTCCTCCAAGCCGCCGCCGACGCCGCGAACGGCGACCTGAAAACCTTTTTCTACCAAATCAAGGAGCTGACCATCGTCGGCTATTTCACCTCGGAGCCTGTCGGGAAAAACGTCACGCGCTACGAGCCGGTCCCCGGCCCCTTCCGCGCCTGCGTGCCGATCACCGAAACCGGCAACCGCGCCTGGACGAAGTAAGCGCCTCCGAGGTAGGGCAGGGTCTCCGACCCGCCCTTTCGCGCGCCGGATCATCGAGGGCGCCTCACCGCCCGCGCCCTACCCCACCCCTCCGCGCACCGCGATCCCCCACAGCAGCGTAAACGCCGCGCAGTATTCCTCCGGCCGCGCCGCCACGCGCGCGGAGATTTCCGCCGGCGCGACCCACTCGCCGCGCTCGATCTCATCCGCGTTGAGCGTGAGCGGCCCGCCGTGCTGCAGCCGGTAGACCCAGCAAAACTCCTGCGCCGTCTCCGCGCAGGCTTCGAGCCGGAACCACCGCGCCGGCGTCGCGCCGTAGATGCCGATTTCCTCGCCGAGCTCGCGCGTCGCGGCGGTATCGTAGTCCTCGCCCGCGTCGACGTGCCCCGAGCACGACGAGTCCCAGAGCCCCGGCGACATATCCTTTTTCATCGAGCGCTTCTGGAGCAACACGCGCCCCGCCGCGTCGAACACCAGCACGTGCACCGCGCGGTGCAGGAGCCCGCGCGCGTGGACCTCGCGCCGCGTCGCGCGCCCGACGACTTCGTCGCGCGCGTTGACCACATCAAACCATTCGTCGGCGGGTGGGTTCATGCGCGCACAAAAAAGGCGGGCCTGCCGTCGCCGGCAAGCCCGCCCGTCGGTGTCGGGATTTCGCCCGCGCCTACTTCTTCTTGTTCGCTGCCGCCTTCGCCTTCGTGGCCTGTTGCGCGGTCACGGCCGCGGCTTTCTTGCCGGCGACCGCATTGGTCTTCGACTGTTTTTGTGTCGCGCTTTTCTGCACCGATTTCGGGGATCTGTCGCCCATGGTTGGGTTACCTTTCATTGAGGGTTGTCTCGCCGGCGGAATGTTCGTTTCCCCGCCGGCGTGCTCGTTCATTTCGGAACGCCCCGCCGATGTAAACAACCGTCGTCGCACGCCACGTCGCCCGCACCGCCAATTCTCCGAGTGGGCTAAGTGATTGACTGGGCGGGGTGCAGACCGATTTGGCGGGACAACCGCGGAAAAACTTTCCAACGTTAGGCCATGACACCGTCCCAAGGCGCACCG
>JBEANZ010000005.1:0-4666 GCA_041165185.1 Verrucomicrobiota bacterium
CACGTGCCGGCCAGCGAAGCCGCGCCCGCAGGACGCAACAAGTTCAATTCCCCGCACGCGGACCGCGCCGCGCACGCACACCGCGCAGACCGCCCGCGAAATCTCCTTCCGTTCCCTTTCCGCCGACCTAGCGTGCCCGCGATGGCCCCGACCAAGAAGGCGACTTCGCTCCTCCGCCGCCGCTGGCTTTTCCTCCTGCCCGTGCCGCTGATCTGGTGTGCGCTCAGCCATTTTAACCTCCTCCAGTTTCTCGAGACGCGCCTCCTCGATCTGCGTTTCCGCTACCGCGGCGAGATCGCGGCGCCCGTCAACGTCCGCTACGTCGACATCGACGGTCGCGCCATCCACCTCCTCGGCGAGCGCCCCTGGGATCGCGGCGATTTCGGGGTCGCGGCCAAGGCCCTCATGGAGGCCGGCGGCGCCAAGGCGATCGGCTTCGACATCGTGTTTTCCAACCTCGCCGCCTCGAAGATGGTTTCGCGCGACGAGTTCAAGAAACGCAACCTCGAGTTCGGCCGCGTGACGCGCGTCTTCCCCACCATCGTCCTCGGCGCACAATACTCCAACACCACCACCCACCTCACCGAGAACACGCTCCGCCAGTTCCCGCTCCTGCGCCTCGGCTTCCGCGACCGCAAGAAAAACGACGTCCCGGAGCAGCCCGAGTTCCCCATCGCCGGCTCCGCGCTCAACCGCGCCACCGGCAAGATGATCGAGTGGGGCACCATGGCGCTCATCGACGCCGACGAGGGTTTCGGCGGCGACGACGTGCCGCGCTGGGTCCCGCTCTTCGCGCACACGCCGAATCCCACCTTCTACGCGCTTGCGCTGCGCCTCGCGCTCATCGAGCTCGGCCTCGACGAGAGCGCCGTCCGCCTCGACGCGCGCAAACTCGATCTCGTGCGCCCCGGCGGCGCCGTCGCCATCTCGATCCCGCTCACCGCCGAGCAACTCGTCGAGGTGAACTGGTTCTCCGAGTGGGACAACTTCGCGCTCAACCCCCGCGACAGCCTTGCCGACGTGCTGCTCAACGCCAAGGACCTCACCTCGGAAAAACCCGCCGCGCGCGCCGAGGCAAAAGCGTTCTTCGCGCAGTTCAAGGACGCGATCATCCTCGTCGGTCCCACCGAGAAACTCATCCACGATCTCGCGCCCGCGCCCTTCGACACCGGCGCCGTGCCCAAGGTCGGTATGCACGGCAACCTCCTCAAAACGATTCTCACTCAAAAATTTCTCACGCGCTTCCCCGAGTGGGTGACCTTCGCGATCACGCTCGGGCTCACGCTGCTCGTGAGCCCGCTCGCCGCCGCCGGCGGTCGCGGCGGCCTGCGCGCCAAGCTCACCGCCGCGCTCCTCATCGTCGCGTATGTGTTTCTCGCGTTCTGGCTCTTCAAGCACCACCACCTCGTGCTGCCGCTGGCAGCGCCGCTCGCGGCGGCGTTCTCCACGAGTTTCGTCGCGATCGGCTGGCAGCTCATCGTGGAGGAGAAACAAAAGGGCCGCATCACCGGGATGTTTGGCACCTACGTCTCGCCGCAGCTCGTCGAACGCATGGTCGACAGCGGCGACGATCCGCGGCTTGGAGGCCACGAGGAAAACATCACGGCATATTTCTCCGACATCCAGGGCTTCTCCACGTTTTCCGAAAAGCTCCCGCCCGAGAAACTCGTCGAGCTGATGAACGAATACCTCACCGCCTGCACCGACCTCGTGCAGGCCGAGGGCGGCACGCTCGACAAGTTCATCGGCGACGCCGTCGTCGCGATGTTCGGCGCGCCCGTCGCGCTGCCCGACCACGCGTTGCGCGCGTGCGTCGCCACCCAGCGCGTGCACCTCAAGCTCGCCGAGCTTCGTGAGAAATGGCGGAGCGAAGGCGACAAGTGGCCCGAGATCGTCTGGCGCATGCAGTCGCGCATCGGCCTCAACAGCGGCCCCTGCATCGTCGGCAACATGGGCAGCCGCGACCGCTTCAACTACACCATGATGGGCGACAACGTGAACCTCGCCGCGCGCATGGAGTCCGGCTCGAAGAGCTGGGGCGTTTACTCGATGTGTGCCGACGCGACCCGCCTCGCCTGCGAGACGCACGGCGCGGGCCGCCTCGTGTTTCGCCCGCTCGGCCGCATCGTCGTGAAGGGCCGCAGCCTCGCCGTGCCCGTCCACGAAATCGTCGGGCTCAAGGAAAACGTCTCCGCGCGCACCCACGAGTGCCTCGGATTCTTCGCCGCCGCGCTCGAAAAATACTACGCACGCGACTGGGCCGGCGCCGCCGCCCTCTTCGCGCAAAGCCGCGACCTCGAGCCCAACATCCCCGGCCAGACGCCCGGCGTCGTCAGCAACCCCTCGCTCGTTTACCTCGAGAAGATCCTGCCCGAGACCCTCGAGGAGCCGCCGTCCGCCGACTGGGATGGCCGCTACGTGATGAAGGAAAAGTGACCCCCGAAAAATCGATCCGCCCCGTCGCGATCCTGCGCACGCCCTTCGCCGAAAAATTCGGGGTGCCGCGCCAGAGCGGCCTCGTGCCCGCGGCGGAGGGGCGCGTGGAGTTTCTCCCGGAGTTCGCCGCGCCGGAATTCACGCGCGGCCTCGAGGCGTTCTCGCACGTGTGGCTCGTGACCGCGTTTCACGCCAATCCGCCTTGGACCGGCAGCGCCGTCGTGCGCCCGCCGCGCCTCGGCGGCAACGAGCGCGTCGGCGTCTTTGCCTCGCGTTCGCCCAATCGCCCCAACGCCCTCGGCCTCTCCCTCGTGCGCCTGCTCACGATTGAGCCCGGCGCGCTGCGCGTCGCGGGCATCGACGCCGTCGACGGCACGCCGGTTTTCGACGTGAAGCCGTATCTCCCGTGGTGCGAAGCGCCGGCCGACGCGACCGCCGACTGGGCCGCCGCCCCGCCGCCCGCACGCGCCGAGAGCGCGATCGCGTTTGCGCCAGACATTGAGGCGCAGATCGGTAGCGCGACGGCGCAGCTCGTGCGCCAGTTGCTGCGGCTTGAGTTACAACCCGCTTTTCACGCCGACACCGCACGCACCTACGGGATGACTGTCGCCGGCTGGAACCTCCGCTGGCGCGTCGCCGCCGACGCAACGATCATCGTCTTCGAAGCGACTTCACGCCCGTAACGCTCCGTCGCGCCCTACGCGCGGGTGGTCTCATGCCACCTACCAAACGCGATCGGTCTTTTGTAGGGCCGGCGCTTGTCGCCGTGCCGTCGCGCTGCACCCGTGCGAGCGAGGGCGGACGTCAATGGGCGCTTCCTCGCGGGCAAAGCGCGACGGCACGGCGACGAGCGCCGGCCCTACGCTCCAACGGCCTCTCGGAATTGGTGTTCTTTGCGCGCGTCCGGCGGCGCGGAGGAGCCGAGTGCCAACTTGAATCCGCGCGCCGAAACCTGACTTCAGCCGAGCGATTTCAACAACCGCTCCAGCTCCGCGCGCTTCGCCTTTTGATCGGCGAGCTGTTTACGTGCGCCTTCGAGGACGGCCGGCGGGGCTTTGCTCACGAACGCCTCGTTGGCCAACCGCGCCGCCGTGGCGGCGACGTGTTTCGTGATTTGCTCGAGCTCTTTCGCGAGGCGGATTTTTTCCGCGCCGGCGTCGACCGCGCTCGCGAGGTCGAGGTAGATCGTGCCGAGGCGCGCGACGACGGCGGGCGCGCCGTCCACCTGTTCGCGGCGCTCGATGCTCGCGGCACCGCAGAGGCGGGCGAGCTTGGCGAGGTGGGCGGTGAGCGTCGTCCAGTCGCGGTCGGTGGCGAGGATGAGGAGCTTTGCGTCGCGGCGGCTGGCGAGGTTGTGCTCGGCTTTGAGCGTGCGGGTCTTCGCGACGAAATCTTTCAGCAGATCGACCGAGGCGGCGGCGGCGTAGTTGAGCGCGAGGCCGTGGAGCACGCCGACGTTGGCGACCTGCGAGGCGTTCTCAAGGTGCGAGTCCTCGATGAATTTCCCCACGGGGCCGTAGCCGAGCTGGTGCCAGAGTTCCTCGGTGATGAAGGGGATGAACGGGTGCAGCAGCAGCAGCGTTTGCCGCAGCACGAGGTCCTGGATGGCGAGGCAGTTGCCCTTCGCGTCGGGCGACTGGAGGCGCGACTTCGAGACCTCGACATACCAGTCGCAAAAGTCGTTCCAGAAAAACCCGTAGAGCGCCTGCACGGCCGCGCTGAATTCGAACTCGCGGAAGCAGCGATCCACCTCGCGCGTGGTCGCGAGCAGGCGGTCGAGGATGGCGTGGTCGTCGGCGTCGAACTGCGCGGGCGCGAGGCGCGCCATGATGGCGGAGAGCGAGGAGTTGTCGCCGGCTTCGCCACTCATCTGGCGGAAGCGGCAGGCGTTCCAGAGCTTGTTGCAGAAATTCTTGCCACCCTCGATGCGGTCTTCCTGGAACTTGATGTCCTGCCCCTGCGGCGCGATGGACACGATGCCGAAGCGGAGGCCGTCCGCGCCGTATTTCGCGATGAGGTCGAGCGGGTCGGGCGAATTGCCGAGGGACTTCGACATCTTGCGCCCCTGTTTGTCGCGGATGATGCCGGTGAAATAAACGTTCCGAAACGGCATCTCTCCCATCCACTCGAAGCCGGCCATGATCATCCGCGCGACCCAGAAGAAAATGATGTCCGGCCCAGTCACGAGGTCGGTGGTCGGGTAGAATTTGGCGAGTGTCTCCGTCTTCTC
>JBEANZ010000006.1:0-34047 GCA_041165185.1 Verrucomicrobiota bacterium
GGCACCACCCTCGCCCTCGACGCGCGCGCGCTCGCGTTCACCGTCGGCGCGACGCTCCTCTCCGCCCTGCTCGTCGGCCTCGCCCCCGCCTGGCAGGCTTCGAAACCCGATCTCGTGGAAACGCTCAAGGACGCCGCGCGCGGCTCCTCAGGCGGCCTGCGCGGCGCGCGGTTTCGCGCCTCGCTCATCGTCGCCGAGGTCGCGCTCTCCGTCGTGCTGCTCGTCGGGGCGAGTTTGCTGTTGCTCAGTTTCCTGAAACTCCAGCGCACGCCGCCCGGCTTCAACCCGCACGGCGCTGCGACCGCGTTCGTCGGCGTGCCGCTCACCCGCTACAAGACCGGCCCCGAGCAGACGCAGTTTTTCGAGTCCGTGATCGAGCGGCTGCGCGCCGTGCCGCAGGTGAAGGCCGCCGCCGCCGTCATCGGCCTGCCGCTCGGCGGCTTCAACCCCCGCGCGCCCTACAGCGTGCTCGGTCGCCCCGTGCTCCCGCTCCCGCAGCGCCCGCTCGCGGGTTTTTCCGTCGTGAGCGACGACTACTTCCGCCTCCTGGAAATCCCCGTGCGCGCCGGCCGCGCCTTCACCGCCGACGACCGCGACGGCGCGCCCGGCGTCTGCATCGTCAACGAGACGCTCGCGAAAAAACTTTTCCCCGGCGAATCCGCCCTCGGCAAAACCCTCATGCGCGGCAAGGACGGCGACATCCGCCACGAAATCGTCGGCATCATCGCCGACGTAAAAACCAACGGCCTGAGCGCCCCCGTGCCCGACGAAATCTACTACTCGTTTCGCCAGCTCGGCCGCCCCGGCATGGCCCTCGTCGCGAAAATCGACGGCGACCCCGCCGCGCTGCAGGCCATCATCAAGACCGCCGTCACCGCCGTGGACAAAGATCAGCCGATTTCGTTTTTCGCGACGCTCGATTCGACCGTCGCGCAGAGCCTCGGCTACCAACGCCTCGTCGCCGCGCTCACCACGATTTTCGCGGGCCTCGCGCTCGTGCTCGCGGCGGTGGGCCTCTACTCGGTGCTCGCCTACGCCGTCACCCAACGCACGAGCGAGATCGGCATCCGCATGGCGCTCGGCGCGCAACGCGGCCAGGTGCTCGCGCTCATCCTGCGCAGCGGCCTGCGGCTCGTGGCGGTGGGCCTCGTGGTGGGCCTCGCGCTCGCCGCCGGCGTCGCGCGCCTCGCGCAATCGCTGCTCTTCGACGTGCAACCCTACGACCCGCGCATCTACGCCGGTGTGACGATGCTCTTCGCCGTGGTAGCCGTGCTCGCCTGTCTGCTCCCCTCGCTGCGTGCGAGCCGCATCGACCCGCTCGTGGCGCTGCGCGCCGAGTAGCGCCGCTCTCCGACCGGAAGCCCGCGCCCGCCCGACGAATTTCCGTTTTCTCCCCGCCCTCCCCGCAGCCATGATTCTGAAACGCAGCCTGAAAACGCGGAGGACGCCGTGCGACCGAGCCCGCAACCAAACCACGGAGACTTGGCCACAAAAAGCACAAGAAGGCGCAAAAAAGAAACCGAGTTCTTCGCCGTTTCCAGCGGGTCGATGGCGGCCAGCTCCGAAGCCCCAAAGGGGCGAAAGTAGACAGCCCAGGGCAACGCCCTGGGATTCGGATTGGATAAAAATTTTCGCCCTGAAGGGGCGACACCCTCGGCCGCTTTCGCCCTTTCAGGGCTTGGACTTATGGTGGGGGCGTTTCCCAGGGCGTTGCCCTGGGCTTTCGACTTTTCGCCCCTTCGGGGCTCCCAATGCTCGGCTCCTACCCCTCGAAACGGCACGGAGCCAAGACCCTGATGCGTTTCGCTAAGACCAGCCCGCAGCCCACCGAAGCCCGCCACCATCCGCCCCAAAACTGTTTTCCTCCGCGCCCTCCGCGTTTCAATTTTTCCGCCTAAGATTCTTCCGACACTCGCCTCCCTCACCACCTCCCTCTTCGTCCTACTGCCCCGCCAACTCCCCCACCGCCCCACCATGAAAACCCGCCCTCACCTCCCTCGCCTGAGTCGTTTCCCACACATCACGCGCCTCACGCGCCTCGCTCTCCCGCTACGCGCCGCGCTCGCGGCCCTCGCGTTCGCCTCGGCCGCTGTGCCGGCCGCGTGGGCGCAGGAAAAAACCTCCGTCGCGCAGCTCGCGTTTCTCACCGGCACCTGGCGCGGCCCCTCCAGCAGCGGCACGACCGCCGAGGAAATCATCTCCGCGCCCGAGGGCGGCGTGATGCTCAGCGCCGGCCGCGAATTTCGCGGCGCCAAATGCGTCTTCTTCGACCTTGTCGTCTTCGCCGAAAAAGACGGCGTCGTGAACCTCATCCCGCATCCGAACGGCAAGCGCAGCGCCGACATTTTTCCGCTGGTGAAACTCGAAGCCGCCGCCCACCGCGCCACCTTCGAAAACAAAGCGCACGATTTCCCGAAGGTCTTCATCTACGAACTCATCGCCCCCGACCACCTGCGCATCACCCTCACCGGCGATCAAAAAGGCCACCCGGCGAAAGAAGTCTTCGAGCTGAAACGCACGAAGTAGGCGCGACGGATCGATCGTGGCACGGGACTCCCGACCCGTGTTCGGAAAATCACGCGGCCGGAAACCCGTGCCACGCGCCCCCGCGCGTTTCCCACTTTCGGGAAGCCCCGATGCCACAAACGGAAACCCGCGCCCGCGCCGCCCGCGCGACCGGAATTTCAAGACGTTGGCCTGTCACGGTTTAGCTCCGCCGACCCTCGGCGGCACAGGCGTTGCTAAACCCGCCCGCCGCCCAACCCTCCGCTCCCATGAAGACGCCCACGATGTTTTTGTTTTTCGCCTGCTCCGCATTCGCCAGCGAGCCGTGCGAGTCCGCGACCACCGCCAAAGCCCCCACGAAAACCCGCACGCCCCCCGCTGCGATGGCCGCGCCCGCCGCGCCCGGCTCCGGCCTCGCCGCCCCCGTCGCCACCCCGAAACCCTCCGATCCGGCCCCCACGCGGCCCGCGCATCTGTTCATGTAGTTTTCACCGCCACGCCGCCCGCACCTCGCCGCCGCACCTCGCCGCCGCCCCGTCTCGCCCGACCTCGTCGCCGCGCCGCTTTGTTTTTATTCGCATGATTTCCCTCCGCCACCTCGACCGCGTTTACCCGCTCAAGGGCGGCCCCTTCTACGCCCTGCGCGACATCTCCCTCGACGTCGCCGCCGGCGATTTCCTCTCGATCATGGGGCCGTCCGGCTCCGGCAAATCCACGCTCCTCCACATCCTCGGCCTCCACGACGCCGCGTGGAACGGCGAGTTCACCCTCTGCGGCGAAGCGGTCCACCAGCTCGATCAGAAAAAACGTTTCGCGCTCCAGAAACGCACCCTCGGCTTCGTGTTTCAGAGCTACCACCTCCTCGACGATCTCACCGTTTACGAAAACCTCGAGATCCCCCTCAGCTACCGCGACACCCCGAAAAAAGATCGCGAGAGCATCGTCTGCGACGCCCTCGACCGCTTCCACATCGTCGGGAAAAAAGACCTCTACCCCGCGCAACTCTCCGGCGGTCAGCAGCAACTCGTCGGCATCGCGCGCGCCCTCATCGCCCGCCCCGCCCTCATCCTCGCCGACGAACCCACCGGCAACCTCCACTCCGATCAGGGCCGCGAAATCATGGAGCTCTTCCGCAAACTCAACCGCGAGGACGGCGTGACCATCATCCAAGTCACGCACTCCGCCGACAACGCCGCCTACGGCACCCGCACCCTCCGCCTCGCCGACGGCGTCGTCGTGAAATGAAACCCCGCGCCACGACTCTCGCCTCTCCCACCGCCGCCGCCCGCACG
The DNA here is from genome assembly GCA_041165185.1 of Verrucomicrobiota bacterium. GTDB lineage: Bacteria > Verrucomicrobiota > Verrucomicrobiia > Opitutales > Opitutaceae > JBEANZ01. Next base: position 3,798 of record JBEANZ010000006.1, read on the forward strand.
CCGGCGCCACGCTCGCGCCCGCGCCGCCCCGCCGTGCGCCGCCTCGCCCGCTACGTCGGCGTGTTTGCCCTCGGCTTCGCCCTCGCCGCGCGCGCCGCCGCCGCGCCCCTCACCCTCGACGACGCCATCCGCCAGGGCCTGCAAAAAAACCAGAGCCTCAAGGTCAGCGCCCTCTCCCCCGAAATCGCCCGCGCCAACCTCCTCGCCGAATCCGGCAAATTCGATCCCGCGCTCACCTTTCGCCGCACGCACGCCGAGACCGAGTCGCCCCTCGCGCGCCGCCCCCTCGTCACCGCGCTCACTAAGGAGGACGACTACGCCCTCGCTCTCGGCGGCCTCGCCCCGTGGGGCCTCAGCTACAGCCTCGGCGCGACGGCCACCAACCAGCGCGGCACGTCTAACCGCTTCACCGACAGCTTTGTCACCTTCGGCGGCGTGAGCGTGACGCAGCCGCTCCTGCGCGGCTTCGGCCTCGGCCCCACGCTCGCCGGCCTCCGCATCGCCAAAGCCGACCGCACGATCTCCGACTGGCAGCACAAACAAAACGTCATCAACGTCGTCACCGGCGTCATCCTCGCCTACGCCAACGTCGTCCAGGCCCGCGAAAACCTCCGCATCGCCCGCCTCTCCCGCGACCTCACCGCGCAACTCGTCGCCCAAAACGAAACCCGCAACCGCATCGGCCAAATCTCCGACGCCGACGTCCTCCAAGCCCGCGCGCGCCTCGCCTCGCGCGACGAATCCGTCCTCTTCGCGCTGCGCTTTTCCGAGGACGCGCAGAACCAGCTCCGCCAACTGATCGGCGAGACGACCTTTACCAACACCGGCCCCGACCTCGCCCTCGCCGACCCGCCCGCGCCCGCCGCGCCCCCCGTGAATCTCGCCGACGATCTGAAAAACGCCTACGCGCAACGCCCCGATTACCAGGCCGCGCGCCTCGGCGTCACCAAGCGCCAGCACACCCGCACCCTCGCGCAAAACCAGCTCCTCCCCCGCGTCGATTTCGTCGGCAGCTACGGCTACGCCGGCCAGGACCGCGACTTCGCGATGGCCCGCGCGCAAGTGCGCGACGCCGACGTGCGCGCCTACAGCGCGGGCGTGGTGGTCTCGGTGCCGTTGACCTTCGCCGAAGGCCGCGGCCGCGCGCGCGCCGCCCAACTCGGCCTCCGCCAATCCGAAGCCGACCTCGTCCGCCTCGAACAGGACATCGCCGTCGATGTCGCGGCAGCGGCCGGTCAGGTGGAGACGACGCGCCTGCGCGTGGCCGCGACGAAAAACGCCCTCGACCTCGCGCAACAAGCGCTGGAAGCGGAGCAGAAAAAATTCATCGCGGGCACGAGCAGCACGTTTCTGGTGCTCCAAGCGCAAGGCGAACTCGCCGCCGCGCAAAGCAGCTCCGCCCGCGCCCTCGCCGACCAACGCCGCGCCCACGCCAACTACGACCGCGAACTCGGCCGCACCCTCGCGACCCACGGTCTGACGGTGGAGTAAGGTGGTCCGCGCCGCCCTCCGCCCGATCCCGCGACGGCCGTAGCGGCGGGCGTCCCTGCCCGCCGAAGCTGACCCGAACGAGCGCGCGTGCCGCCCTCAGGGGTAGGGCAGGGTCTCTGACCCGCCCTCGGGCCGCGGATGATCGTCGTTGACCAGTCAAAGCCTCATCCCCGCCTCGAACCGCACCGTCAGGCCATCGCGCAAGCTTCAACAAAGCCGCATCCCTCACCCCGCCCAAACGCGTCCTGCAAGTGGTCCGGTGTCCGCTCGCACACGCTCGCCGCTGCGATTTTCCGAAAAATCTTTTCCGATCAACCAACCGATTACCGGCAACACCCTCCGCCCCGCGCCGAATCGATCACCCATTCGCCCTCGGCGTGCACCGCGTCCCCGGCGCTCGAGCGCGCGAGCAGCGCATGCGCGCCAAAGTAGCGCCGGCCTCCGACCGGCGTTGGTCCGCCGCCCGACCAGCCGAAAAACAACGCCGGTCAAAGACCTCCGCCTCCACCGCGACCTCACTTCGGCGGCGGTGTTGCGGACGGCGGGGCCGGGCGCGGAACCAGGTAGTCGATCCACGAGCCGCCGAGTTGTTTGTAGGCCTCGACGCGGCTCGCGTTCCCCAACAACGGCAGCACCGCCGCGACCGCCTGCTGCTGGAGCGCCGTAAGCGCGGCCGTGCGTTCCACCGGCGACAACGCGGCCCCCCCACCCGGACTGTAGAAATCGCGGCTCCGCTTCTGAAAATCCTGCTGCACGTCCCACAACTTGCGCGTGGTCTCGGCCGGCAGCTCCAGCCGCGCGACGAGCTGGCTCGTGCGCCGATAGTTGGAATCGGTCGCGCGCGCATATTCCGCCGCACGGTCCGGGCCGAGTTGCGCGGCCAATTGCGCGAGCATCTGCCGCTGCGCCTCGTCGCGCCGGGCCAATTCTTCCTGACTCGTGAACCCTGTCGAATAGTTGAATTGCTCGTCGAACGGCTGCCGCAGCCGAAAGATGGCGCGGAACTCCGCCTCCGTCGGCTCAAACGCGCGGAGTTCGTTGCGGAGCGTCTGCCCGGTGCGGCTGTAGCGCAGATCATATTCCTCGAGCTGGGCGGACGAGACCACGGCGGTGATCGCGGCACGCTGTTCCCGATCAAAGCGCCGGTTGGCCTCGGCGTCGTAAACCCCGGTCGCATAGTAGTTCTCGGAGCGCCGCCGGCTGAACTCCTGATCGATGAGTCGGACCGCGTCGAGCTGGTCGGCCGGCAAATCGCCGAAGCGCGAACGCAACCGCGCGAGGGTCAGCGGATCGGCGGGCAACGCGTCGCGGCCCAACGCATCGCGCAACGCCCGCTCCTGTTCCTGCGCGAGCCGGAAGCTGGCGGCCTGGGCGTCGCGGCTGATCGCGCCATCCTTCCAAAACGGGCGGCCCTCCGCCCCGGGATCGAGCGCCCGACGGCGCGCGGCAAACCGTTCGTCGAGCACGCCGCTCACCACGGCGCGCACCATGTCCCTTGGGAAACCGGCCTCGCGCAAGCGCGCCACGAGCGCCGGCAAGTCGCCCTGATTGAGCGAGGCCCACAATTTCGAATCAAAGGCGCCGGAAACGACGGAGCCGGCGGATCGCTTCGCAGCGACCGCGGCGTGCGCCACCGCCGCGCGGGCCACGGCTTCATCGGCGAGCCGCGTCTTGCCATGAAAATACGCGACGCCGAGCGCGGCGTTGCCCACGAGGGACGCGGCGACGAACAGGCGGATCCAGATCTTCATCGGCGGATCATTTCGGGGCCGTCGGGCCGGGGTAAAAGCTCCAGACTCCGTCCGCGTTCCGCTGGAACGTGAAGCCGCGCTGCACGGCGGTGAGCCACGTCGCGGAGGCGGCGTAAGCGTCGGCCACGTTGAGGCCGACGTTGGCGGCGATCTGGTTGCGCGCCTTCTCGGCGAGCGCCCGGAGCGCGGCGGCGCGCTCGGCGTAACCGAGCCGGGCGTTTTCGATCCGCATCGACTCCGCCGAGATGGCCGCGCGCACATCGTAGGCGCGCACGAGCGCATCCGGGCCGACGCCCTGATTTTGCGCGAGGCGTGCGAGCTGTTGATACTCGTAGTCCGTCGCCCGCGCGTAATCGGCGTAGCGCGCGTCGCCGAGGGTGGCCTTGAGCTGGGCGGCAATTTGGGTTTCCGCCTCGGTGCGCCGGGTCTGGATGTCCCGCGTGTAGCTTCTTCCACCCGTGGGATTAAGCAGTTCATCAAACGGCTGCTGCGCGCGGAAAATCGCCGCAAACTCCGCGGCGGTGGCGTCCATCAACGTCAGCCCCGTGCGCAAGCGCGAGGTGATAGTGGACGTGCGCATCTCGTAGGCCTCAAGCTCGCTGGGACTCAGGATAGCGGCGAGATCGGCGCGTTTCTCGCGTTCGAGGAGCGCGAATTTTTCCCGGTCCTCGGGGAGCGTGACGCCCTGCGTGGCGGCGCGCACCTGCGAGAGCATCTCCGCGTAGTCGTCCACGATCCGCTGCACGAGCGCGATCTTCGCCTTCGGCAGATCGCCGAACTGCGCGCGCTGCGCGGTCGTCGGATCGGCGCCGCCGGCCGCGAAAAAATCATCGCCTAGCAGCTCGCGCAACGCCTTCGAGCGGTCGCGGTAGAGCTGGGTGTAGCTCTCGTAGAACTTGGGATTGTTCATCGAGCTGAACGGCTCGGGTTTCCAAAACGGCGTGTCGCCGAGCGTGCCGAGCAGCTCGTTCATGCGGGCGGAGAACCGCGCCTCGAGCTGCGCGTTGACGACCGCGCGCACGACGGCGGCGGAAAACCCCGCCGCGCGCAACCGCGCGACAAGCGTGGGCAAATCGTCGGTCTTGAGCGCGGCCCACACGCCGGTGCGCGCAGCGGCGGCGGCCTTCGCATCGGCCGCCGATTTGGCCGCGGCACGCGAGCGCCGCGCGTGGGTGGCATCCGCCGCCTCCGCCGCATCAGTTGCGGCGCGATCGGTCGACGAGGTGAAAACATCGCGCACCACCGGCGGCAGGAGCCCGGGCCGCGAAACAAACAAACCGGCGAGCAACGCATTGCCCGCAAGCGAAGCGGCAAGGAGCACGAGGGGTGTTTTCATGGGGCGGGGCGCGAGACCAACGGGCGGGCCAACGAGACAGACAACGGGCCAACGGGTGCCGGAGCATCGCGCGCCGAGGCGAAAAAACAAACCCCGATTGCCGCGCCACGCTGGCGGCTTGCGTTCAACGAGTCGGAGGGTGAACTCCACCGCCATGAATGTCGTCGGTCTTTTCGCGGGCATCGGCGGGGTCGAACTCGGGTTGCACCGGGCCGGCCACACGCCGCTGCTGCACTGCGAGATCGAGCCGGCGGCGGCGGCGGTGTTGCGCGACAAGTTTCCCGACGTGCCCGTCCATGGCGATGTGCGCACGCTGCGCAAACTGCCGCGCGGCACCGACCTCGTCGCGGGCGGTTTCCCGTGCCAGGATTTGTCGCAGGCAGGGAAGACGCGCGGCATCGGCGGAAAAAATTCCGGCCTCGTGAACGAGGTGTTTCGCCTGCTCGCGACGGGCGACGTGCCGCACGTGTTGTTGGAAAACGTCTCGTTCATCCTCGCGCTCGACCGCGGCCACGCGATGCGCCACGTCACGGGCGAGCTGGAGCGGCTCGGCTACCGCTGGGCCTATCGCGTGATGGACAGCCGGGCGTTTGGCCTGCCGCAGCGGCGCCAACGGATGTATCTGCTCGCATCGCGCGTGCTGGAGCCGTTCGAGCAGTTGATGCACGGCAGCGAAACGCCGGACGAGCCCGACGACTGGCGCGGCCGGGCGTGCGGGTTTTACTGGACCGAGGGCGTGCGGGGGCTCGGCTGGGCCGTGGACGCGGTGCCGACACTCAAGGGCGGCTCCACCATCGGCATCGCCTCGCCGCCCGCGATTTGGCTGCCCGACGGCCGCATCGTGACACCCGACATCCGCGACGCCGAGCGGTTGCAGGGCTTCGCGACCGACTGGACGCTCGCCGCCGAAAAAATCGTGCGCCCGGGCTTCCGCTGGAAACTGGTGGGCAACGCCGTCTCCGTGCCCGCCGCCGAGTGGATCGGCCGGCGCCTGACGGCGGGCGCCGCGCCGGTCGAGATGCGCGTCGAGTCCTTCGATCCGGAAACGAAATGGCCGACGGCGGCGTTTGGCGGACCGGGACAGACGCCGCTGGGCGTCGCGATTTCGATGTGGCCGGTGCGCGCGGTGCGCCCGGCGCTGGTGGATTTTCTCGGTCACGCGACCAAGCCGCTGTCGTTGCGTGCGACGGAGGGATTCACCGCGAGGCTGAAGTCGAGTTCGCTGCGCCATCCGCCGGAATTCATGCGCGCGCTGCTGCGCCACGCCGACGGCATGCGAGTCCAGCCGGAGCTGGCCGTCGCATGAGCGCGATGTTTGGCGAGCAAATCCTCGCCCGCACCCTCCAGCGCGCGGGCGTCACCGACCGCGACGGCAAGGCGTGGCAATACCACTCGCGCAGCGATCGCCACAGCAAGATCGCGTGCTGGGCTATTCTCTTCGACCTGCTGCGCACGAGCGCGCTGCTGCGGGACCACGCGACGGCGGGCAAGGTGGGCTTCGGCCTCAACCACGAGCTGCGCGATTTTCGGGTGAACCGAAAGAAGAACCTCGATCTCGTCGTGTGCCTCGGAAAACCCGACGGCGACACCACCTCAACGCTCGCCCACTACGGCGCCGAACTCGCGCTCGCGCTCACCCCCGCCGAACAGGCGGCTCTCGCCGCGTTGCCGGCGCTGCGCCGCGGCGCGGTCTCAAACGTCCTCCTCGCGCTCGAAGCGAAGGCCTGCATGACCGAGCACGTAAAGGCGCGCCCGCGCCTCTACGACGAACTGGCCTCGTCGGCGCAGACCATCCACGGCGACACCGGCAGCGCCATCGCCGCCGCGTTCGTGATGATCAATTCCGCCGCGAGCTTTGTGAGCCCGGACCGCAACAAGGGCCGCATCCGGCCGGGGAAGTTCGTCGCCAACCCGCACAAGCAACCCGACGTGGCGCTGAAGGTGTTGGAAAAAATCATGGAGCTACCCCGCCGCAGCAACGAGAGCGGCTCCGGGTTCGACGCCGTGGGCATCACGATGATCCGGTGCCGCAACGACGGTTCCCCGGTCGAGATCGACGCCGAGCTGAACCAGCACATCGCGCCCATCGTGCGCTACGACGAACTCGTGCAGCGCCTCGCCCACCTCTACGCGACGAAGTTCGCGGCCATCTGAGCGGCGGCGCAGGGTTCGTTCAGCCCGTCTTACGGAAAGGCAACGGCGCTTCGTCAGCCGGCCGGTTTGGAGCAAGATTCTCCGCGAGCAGGTGGCGGTGGCCGGGCGCTTCGCCCAGCGCTTCCCGTTCAAATCTGACCAGCCGCAGGAAATTTTCCGCGGTGCCACCGACGAGCACCTGAATCGGCCCGATTCGCGGTTCGTATTCCCAAGCAAACCACCCGTGCCGCAAAATCCGCCGGACGTGCGACTCCAAAAACTTGATCGAGATGGGAGCGGTCACGGGACTGTGCAGCACCGGATCCGCGCCGACGAAAATCCCGCGCTCCGGATCGATGCCGCAGAAAAGCGTCGTGTAGAGCGCATACGGGTCCTGCCACAAGGTGTGCTGCCCGCCGGTCTTGGCGGAGTATTTGACCTGAAAGCGATGCTCATCGTCGGGGCGGTTCAGCGTCTTTTGGGAATTCGCGAAGAACGCGTAAACGAGGATGCCGAGGCGTTCACCGTCCGGCGTTTCGAAGGTGAAGCGGTAGGGCGCGACGCCCGGATCGGGTTCGTGGAGGAGGCGGCAACCGGAGCGTTCGAGCGCCTCGCGGATGAAGCGGACGAGCGGCTCCTTCTTCGCGCGACTGACGGAATAATGCCGGGGCTCCATGCGCGCACCGTGCCGCGCGCCCATCGCGCTGTCGAGCCGGTGATCGCGTCGGGCCCGATCCACCGCCCCCCCGCCCCGCCAATTCCCTTGGCGGCCCTGCGCGCGCGCCCCACGCTGCGCGGTTTTCCATGTCGGCCCCCCTTCATCCGCAGCGCTCGCAGGCCATCCTTTGGCTGCTGCTCGCCAACCTCTTTTGGGGGCTCAGCTTTCCGCTCGTGAAGGGGCTCCTCGGCCTCCACGCGCAGCTCGTGCCCGCCGCCGGGCCGTGGTTTTCGGCGGTGTATTCGGTCGCGCCGCGGTTCCTGCTCGCCGTCGCCGTGCTCTTCGCGCTGCGGCCGCGCGATTGCTGGCGCGCCACCGCGTCCGAATTGAAACAGGGCCTCGGGCTCGGCCTCTTCGCCGCCGGCGGGATGCTCCTCCAAAACGACGCCCTCCAATTCACCTCCGCCAGCACCTCCGCGTTTCTCACGCAGGTTTACGCGATGCTCATCCCGGCGTGGCTCGCGGTGCGCGCGCGGCGCTCGCCCGGCGCGCGCGTATGGCTGTGCGGCGCGCTCGTGCTCGCGGGCGTCGCCGTGCTCGGCAACTTCGACTGGCGCGCCCTGCGTTTCGCGCGCGGCGAATGGGAAACCCTCCTCTGCGCCCTCTTCTTCATGGGCCAAATCCTCTGGCTCGACCGCCCCGAGTTTGCGGACAACCGCCCCGCACCGGCCACGTTTGTGATGTTTGCGACGCTGGCGTGCATCTTCTGGCCGCTCGCATTCGCGACCGCGCCCGATGTGGCGACGCTCCTCGCGCCGTGGCGTTCGCCGGCGTGGGTCGGCTTCACGGTGGCGCTCACGGTGTTTTGCACCCTCGGCTCGTTCGGGCTGATGGTGCGCTGGCAACCGAAGATCACGGCGACCGAGGCGGGGTTGATCTACTGCATCGAGCCGGTGTTCGCGGCGCTGATGGCGTTGTTCTTGCCGGCGCTGTTTTCGGCGTGGGCGGGCATCGACTATCCCAACGAGCACGCGACATGGACGCTGCTCCTCGGCGGCGGCCTCATCACGCTCGCCAACGTCGTGCTGCAACTGAAGCCGCCGGCGAAAACGTGAGGCGCAAAACCAGCTCGCGACCGCGGCCGCGGCCCCTCGGCCTCCCGTCAAACCGTCGGATTTTTTTGGAACGCTAATCTTCGCTCATCTTCCCGGACGCTCCGGGTCCATCCGCTCCCGTGCGTGCCCCGCCTAATCGGCGGCGCGCCATGTTTTCTTTTGGCGACGGGGGGAAACTCCGGCGCTCGCACGCAACCACCCCCAATTCTTGGCCGAAACGAGGCGGGGGGAGTGCGTCGCTCTCAACGCGCTTGGGTGAAAGCGCGTTGAGGGCAACGTGCTCCACCCTCCGCTCCCGCGCCACGCCGATTAGGCGGGGCACGCAGATTTCCGCTCCCCCTGCTTCCGGGAAATTAGCGTAGATTAGCGTTCCACCCGGTTTGGAAAAAACTCCCGCACCGCCACGTCGTCGCCGACTTGCCCCGCCGCCGCCCATCGCGTGCACGCGCGCTCCTACGCAACACACGAGGCGGGACGCCTCGTCCGCGACTCGCTCCTACGCAAACCGGCCCGTGCGCAGAAACGATTTCACGCGCGCGATCGTGACGCTCCGCCACGCGAGCCACGTGTGCGTGTAGGGCAACGTCACGTGCGCGGTTTCACCCGCGAGGTGCGTGGCGGCGACGGTGACTTTGCCGTCGTTGGGCCGCGGCAACAGCGCGGCGAGCAGCGGGTTTAACGAGCGGCCGCCCGCGATCACACCGAGTTCGCCGGCGCCGGGCGCGGACGCGACTCCGTCGGTCGGCCACGCACCGAGCGTCTGCGGGCTGGTAGCGCCGGTCTCTGACCGGCGTTTGTCAACTCCGCCAGCCGGCCACGCGCCGAGCGTCTGCGGGAGCGCGGTCGCGCCCGTGCCGAGGCGCGCGCCGTTCGCTCCGGTGAACCACCGATACGGCGCCCACGGGCCGAGGCGCTCCGCGATTTCGCTGCCGGCGTTCGGCGGCGCCAGCATCACGACGCGCCCGAGATTTTCCGGCGCGCCCGCCTCGCGCAGCCACGCGCGCACCACAATGCCGCCGAGCGAGTGCGTGACGAAATGCACGCGCGGCGCGGCGCCCGCGTGTGCGGCGGCGAGTTGCGCGGGGAGCCACTCGGCCGCGAGCGACTCCACCGCGCGGCGCGAAGGGTAGGAGACGTTGACCACGCGATAGCCCTCGCGGCCGAGCGCGCCCGCGAGCCGCGCCATCGACCAACGCGTGCGGCCCATGCCGTGGAGCACGACGACGAGTTCGGGGTTGGCAACCGGGGCGGTTTCCACGGCGAGAAGGGCGGGCATGGCGGAAAAAATCAGGGCGAGCGGGAGGAGAAAAAATTTCATGCGGGCGACGCGCCCGGGCCGGTTCGCGCGGCGCGCACCGAGGAGACGGCGCGCCACGTGACCGCCCCGAGGACGATGGCCCCTCCGACCAGCGCGCGCGGCGAAGGTTGCTCGCGCATCGCGAGCATCACCCACACGGGATTCAAAATCGGTTCGATGACGGGGACGAGCACGGCTTCGAGCGCCGAGACGTGCCGAATCGCGCGCGCGTAGAGCCAGTAGGAAACGCCGAGCTGCACCACGCCGAGCGCCGCGAGCGCGCCCCAGCCCGCCGCCGGTAGCGCGGGCGCCGACAGCATCGCCGGCAACCCCGCGAGAAACGCGAGCGCGTTGCCGAGGATGATCGATTCGCTGGCGGAGCCGCCTTTTTGGCGGCGGAGCGTGAGCGCCATCGCGGCGAAACACCCGCCGCTCGCGAGCGCCCACGCGTTGCCCGCGAAATCGGTGGCGCGCAGGCCGTCGGCGAAAAACAGCGCCATGCCGCCGAGCGCCGCCGCGATGGCGAACCAGTCGGCGCGCGTGGTGCGTTCGCAGAGCAGCGCGGCGCCGAAGAGCGCGACCCAGACGGGTGCGGTGTATTGGAGGAGGATGGCGTTGGCGGCGGTCGTGAGGGTGTTGGCCACGCAAAACGTGACCGTGCACGCCGCGTAACACGCCGCGCCGAGCCACTGCGCGCCGGAAAACCGGAACCGCAGCTCGCGATTCGTCGCGAGGAGAAACAGCGCCGCGATCAACCCGCGGCCGCCGGCGACGGCGAGGCCGGGCCACGTGGCGGCGACGGACTTGATGAGCAGGCCGCCGAGGCTCCAGCAGAGCGCCGCGCCAACGAGCTGGGCGACGGCGCGCGAGTGCTCGCGCGGGGAGGAGGAGTTCGTGGACACGCGCGGTCAGGTGTGCGCGTCGCGGCGGCGGCGAGCGACGCGAAAAACGGCGGGGGTGGCGGCGAGCCGCCGTTGTAGGGCGGGGTCGCTGACCCCGCCGTGGCGGGAGTGGCGTTGTGAAATCCGCGTGGGCGGAGCGTGGCGGGAATTTTTCGGCGGGGTCGGCGACCCCGCCCTACAACAATCGGCCTACGCTTTTTTCCAGTCCTCGCGCGTCGCGCGTGTGCGGAGCGCGTTCGCGGCGGGGTCGCCGAGGAACGTCTCGCCGAGCGGATCCCATTTCAACGGGCGGCCGAGCTCCATTGCGATGGCGCCGAGGTGGAGCGTCGTGCTCAGGCGATGGAGCGCCTCCGCCGAATACATCGGGGGCTGGCCGTTTTTCACGCAGTCGAGGAAGTCGCGTTGCTCGCGCGGGCGGCGGGGCCAGAGCTTGCTCGTCGCGGGATCGTATTTGCGGCGGAGGATTTCGTCGCGGCTCGCCTCGATGCGGCCCTGCCAGCCTTTGTTGCCGATCCAGCCGTCGGTGCCTTCGAAACGGATCGAGGGGACGCCAGCGCTCACGTCCATCGTCACGCCGTTGGCGAACGTGTAGTGGAGATCGAATTTGCGCGGGACGTCGTTCGTCGCGTCGGGCGGGATCTCGCCGCGGCCCTCGACGGCGACGGGGTTGGTGTCCTCGGAAAAGTTGGCCACCTGCGCGGTGTCGACGAGGTGCGCGCCCCAGTCGGTGAGCGTGCCGCCGGAGAAATCGCGGATTTGCCGCCAGGTCTGCGCGTCGGTGAGCGCGGGCGTGTAGGGGCGAAACGGCGCGGGCCCGAGCCACAGTTCGTAATTGAGATCGGCGGGGACGGGGGCGGGGGCTTCGCGGGGGAGGACGGCTTTTTCGGTGAGGCCGACGGTGATGTGGCGGAGGCGGCCGATGGCGCCGTTGCGCACGGCCTCGGCCATCATGTGGTAGTGGATCACGGCGCGGTCCTCGAGGCCGACGGCGAAGAGCTGGCCGGATTTTTTCACGGCGTCGGCGAGGCGGCGGCCCTCGGCGATGGTGAGGGTGGGTTTTTCGCAGAAAACCATTTTGCCGGCCGCGAGCGCCATGAGCGCCATCGTGACGTGCCAGTGATCGGGCGTGGAGATGACGGCGACGTCGATGTCGGGCCGCGCGAGCACGGCGCGGAAATCCGCGAGGGCCACGCAGTCGTTGGTGCCGTAGTGCTGGTTGACCTCGGCGGTGATTTTTTCGCGGCGCGATTTGAACACGTCGCACACGGCGAGCACGCGGCAGTCGGGCTCCTGGAGGAAGGACTTGAGGTTGACGCCGTAGCCGTGGACGCCGACGCCGATGCAGCCGAGAGTGACGCGTTTCGAGGGCGCGTCGGCGCCGAGCAGGCGCGCGGGGATGTAGCGCGGGGCGAGCGCGGCGGCGAAAATGCCGGCGAGGCCGGAGCCGACGAAGCGGCGGCGCGTGAGCGCGAGCGAGCGGGCGTGGGGCGTGAGCGGGCGAGTGGGCGGCGGAGGCGTGGACGTTGGCGTGGGCATGGGGAACGGAAAAAATCGCGGGCGGCGGGACGGAAGCGGGAAGCGCGTCAGGGCAGCGCGCGCCAGACGCGCATCGTGGCGCGGAGGTTGTCGAGCGGGTCGCCTTTGACGTTGTAGAACTGGATGCCGACGGGGCCGCGATAGCCGACGGCGGTGAGCGTGCGGAGAAGGCCGGGCACGTCGTAGTCGCCGTCGCCGAGGAGGCGGATGTAGTTTTCCCAACCGGGGCCGGGACGATCGGAGGCGCCGTTGAGGGAGACGAGCGCGAGGCGGGGCGCGACGGCGCGCAGGATCGCGGGGAGGCGCGGGCCGTGGCCGGCGGCGAGTTCGTGGGCGAGGTTGACGGTCACGCCGACGTCGGCGCGGCCGGACTCGACCGCGAGCGCAAACGCCTGCTCGGCCGTGGCGACGTGGAAACCCTTGTGCGGGTAGAGCACGACGCGCACCTGCGAGCGCTCCGCGAGATCGGCGGCCTCGCGCACGCGGGCGAGCGCGGCGGCGGCATCGGCGGCGCGGTCGGTTTTCGGCGCGGCGGGGAGCGTGAGCCACACGACCGCGCCCGTCCCGCGCAGGAGCGCGACCGCCTCGGCGAAGCCGGCCGGAAACGGCTCCGCGCCGTGCAGGCTCGCGCCGAGGTAGAGGGCGTGGAGCTTGAGTTTGCGCGCGCCCAGCTCGGCGAGCCATAGTTTGAGATCGGCGACGGTGGTGTAGTTGTAACTGATCCCGGCGTAACCGATCTCGCGGAGCGTCTCGGCCTGGCGCGCGGCGGGCCATGTGCCGCGGCCGACGCCATTGTCGAAGGCGAACAACTCGAAAGCCGGCGCGCCGCGCAGGGAAAACCCGCCGAAGAGCCACAACGCGAGCGCAGCGGAGACGAGCGGGTGCGCGCGCGTGCCCAGGCGCATCGGGGCAGGGGAGGGGGCGGACGCTTGGGCGGAGGGGCGGGCGGCCGGGGTGTTCGCGCTCATCGCCGGGATCGAATGCGCGGCGCGGCGCGGAAGTCGATGCCGGGTTCACGGGTTCGCGGGCGATCAGGAATAGCGTTGCCGAGCAGGGAGTCGGAGGTCGTCCTAGGCGCTTCATGGCTGGCTTGAACGAGTTTGCGGGGCGTGAACGGACGACGGGCGTGACGCGCCCGGGCCGGCGCGACTGCGGTGGCGGGCCGGCGAAAGGCGCGACGTGTATCAGGTGACGTTTTCCGCGCAGGCGATGCGCGAGCTCAACCGCCTCGACCAGCTCGCGCAGCTCGACGCCATCGAGCCCATCGGCGCGCTCAAGCCCTCCGATCTTGCGCAGCCGCGCGAGCCGCTGGGGCGGTTTCACCGCGGGGCGCGCGAGCTCTACCGGCTGCGCGCGGGGGATTTTCGGTTTTATTTCGAGGCCAAGGGCGAGTCGCTCCACGTGGACTACATCCTGCACAAAAACTCGCTCGAGGATTTCCTCCTGCGCAACAAGCTCCCCGTCTCCGAACAGCAGCTCGTGGAGCAGCATTCCAAGTTTTGGAAATACCTGGAGGGCCTGACCAAATGATCTTCCGCCGCCGCCAACGTGCCGCCGCCCGCGAGGAGGCCCGTGATCTCGCCCACCGCGAGAATCCCTACAACGTCACGCAGGCCAGCCACATCTATTTCCTGCCCAACCTGATGACGGCCGGAAACCTCTTCTGCGGCTTCATCGCGATCATGAACTGCATCCAGGCGCGGCTCGCCGAGACCGCGTTCACCGGCGAATACCTCGGGCTCACGCCGGCGGACCACTACCGGTGGGCGGTTTACTTCATCTTTTTCGCGGCGGGGTTCGATGCGCTCGACGGCCGGCTCGCGCGGATGGGCGGGCGCGAGTCGCTGTTTGGCGCGGAGTTCGACTCGCTGGCGGACGTGGTGTCGTTCGGCGTCGCGCCGATGCTGCTGATGCTCTACCTGATTTTGAAACCGACCGAGGAATACCCCATCTTCCGCAATATCGGGTGGGCGATCGGGTTTGTTTACCTGCTGTGTGCGGCGATGCGGCTGGCGCGGTTCAACGTCATCACCAACCCGCTGCTCCATCCCGGCGACAAGGAAACGCACAAGGATTTCGTGGGCCTGCCGGTGCCCGCCGCCGCCGGCTCCGTCGCGGCGATGGTGTTGTTCCTCCTCGGCCTCGCCGAGCACGACAAGTCGCTGAAGACCTGGGCGCTCGCCCTGCCGTTTCTCATGCTGCTCATCGCGCTGCTGATGATGAGCCGCGTGCGCTACCCGAGCGGGAAAAACCTCAACCTGCAGACACAGATGCGCCTCCGGCCGTTCGCGCTGGTGCTGGCGTTCCTGATCGTCGCCTACTTTTTCAAGGAATACGCGCTGCTCGCCGCGTGCCTCGGCTACATCTTCTTCGGCCTCATCCGGCACTGGCAGCGGCCCGCCGCCGCGTCGCCTTCGGCCCGCCCGGATAACTTGTGAGCCGTCTGCGCGGCGTCACCCGATAACTTTCCCGATGCGAACAACCCCGCGCTTATGCGCATCGCGGCGTGCGGTTGTTCGCAGCCTCGCGATCGCGCCCCGCCCCGGTGAAAACGCCCTGGCGCGGGGCGGTTGTTGGGCTTCTTCGCTCGCATAAGACTACGGATAGAATTCCTAATTGAACTCCTCTTCTTTTATCCTTTGTTAGCTTCTCTCGCGCCCCGCGCGCGATCCCCCGCATGAAATTCAAAATCAACCGCGATCACTTCGCCAACGGCCTCGCCCAGGTCCTCAACGTCGTGGGCTCCAAGGCCACCATGCCCATCCTGAGCAACGTGCTCATCGAGGCGGACAAGGATTACGTCTCCCTCACCACCACCAATCTCGACCTTGGCATCCGTTGCAAAATCAAGGCCGAGGTGAAGGAAACCGGCTCCATCACCCTCCCCGTCAAGCGTCTCGCCGGCATCGTCCGCGAGCTGCCCAACGTCGATGTGGCGTTCGACGCCGCGCCCAACCTCTCCGTCAAGCTCACCTCCGGCGGCTCCACCTTCCGTATCATGGGCATCGCCCGCGACGAGTTCCCCCCGCTGCCGGAATTCGGCGACGAGAAGGCCTACGAACTCGAGCAGGCCGAACTCGCCGCGATGCTCAAGAGCGTCGATTACGCGCAGTCGACCGACGAGACCCGCTACATCCTCAACGGCGTCTATTTCAACTTTAAGGACGGCAAACTCTCGCTCGTCGCCACCGACGGCCGCCGTCTCGCCCTCACCGCCAAGGACATGGAAGTCCCCGCCGCCAGCGCCGGCGCCATCATCCTCCCCGCGAAAACCGTCGCCGAACTCACGCGCCTCCTCACCAAGGGCACGAAGGCGAAAATCAACTTCAACGACCGCCGCGCCGCCTTCCAGATCGCCACCGACAAGGACTCCAGCGGCCTCGTCGATCACGTTTACCTCTACTCGAAAGTCGTCGAGGGCAACTACCCCAACTACCAGCAGGTCATCCCCAAGGAGACGCACCAGCGCATCAAGCTCGAGCGCGAGCTGTTCCTCCAGTGCATCCACCGCGCGGCGCTCGTGTGCTCGGAGAAATCGAACTCCGTCAAAATCAAACTCACCAGCAACCTCCTCGAAATCACCGCGCAGAGCCCGGACTTCGGCGAGGCCCACGAATCGATGGCCATCGGCTACAGCGGCCCCGAACTGCAGGTCGCGTTTAACCCGGCCTTCCTCATGGACCCGCTCCGCGCGCTCGCGAAGGACGAGGTGTTTTTCGAGGTGAAAGACGAGGTGAGCCCGGGCGTCTTCAAGACCCTCGACAGCTTCGTCTGCGTGATCATGCCCGTGCGGTTGAGCTGATTTTTTTGCGCGCGGCGGCCAACCCCGCAGCTCCGCGTCGGCGCGCGGCCGCGTGCGCGCGCCGCGCTCATCTCCCCACCGCCCGCTCCTCCCGTGGATCCCACCTACCTTTTCGCCCCGGCCATCCTGCTCTCGTTTGCGCTGGCGCAGCTCAACCTCCGCCTCGCCTCGCCGATTATCGGCATCGTCGACCGCTGGCTGCGCTGGCTGGTCTTCGCCTTTGGCGGCGCGATCTTCAGCCAATATTACGAGCTGATCGACCGGCCGTTCTGGGCGCTGGCGACGGCGTTTTTCCTCCTCTGGTTCCTCGGCGAGACGCTCTACAACTGGCTCGCCATCTCCGCGCTCAGCGGCAGCCCGCTCCCGCTCTTTCCCCGCTACGCCGTCAATACCAGCGGCGAGGAATGGCCCGTGCAACCGCGCCTGATGCGCATCCGCGAATGGCTCCGCGCCCAGGGCTTCCGCCAGATCCAGGCCGTAAAGGCCGAGATCGACACCGCGACCCACCTGCGCGCCTCCGTCTACCAGGACGCGCAGTCGACCCTGCGCGTGCAGGTGACGTTTCTGCCGCAGGCCAGCGGCGCCGTGACCGTCTGCTACACCATCAGCTCCGTGACCGCCGACGGCCGCCGCTACGTGACGGAAAACCTCTTCTCGCCCTTCGCCGGGTTTTTCCCGGAACACTGGTTCGTGGAACGCGCCCCGCTGCGCCGCTCGCTCCCGCGCCTGCTCGCCCGCCACCGCGCGCGCCTCGCCGCCGCCGGTGCGACCCCGGTGCCCTTCACGAACGAACCCCTCGCCGATCTCAACGCGACCCAAAGCGAACTCGACGCGTTGAACACCGAGCTGGGCTTTCTGCACACGCACGCCGAGCGCGAGGAGCACGGCAAAATCACCCACGAAGGCCGCTACCGCGTGTGGAAGGAAATCTGGACCCTGAACTACCTCGGCCGCGCGGCGAAGTATGAGTAAGCGGTCGCGCCGGTCTTGGACCGGCGTGTGATGGCGGCAGAAAAAAATCTGGTTCCTCGCTGTTTTCGGTGGGTAGCTGTCGAGGATTGGGAGCCCCAACGGGGCGAAAAGTTGAAAGCCCAGGGCAACGCCCTGGGAAATGATCCCCCACGAATCCAAGCCCTGAAAGGGCGAAACTGGACAAGGGTGTCGCCCCTTCAGGGCGAGGACATTTTTCCAACGGGAATCCCAGGGCGTTGCCCTGGGCTTTCGACTTTCGCCCCTTCGGGGCTTCTGAGCGGGCTGCCGTCGATCCACTGAAAACAGCGAGGAACCAAAAATCTCGTCCGTCAGCGCAAGCGCCGGCGAATCCATTTGGGATCGCGGCGGCAATCGAGCACGGCCTTCACGACGGCGGTTTTTCCATCGACGGAATAATAGACACCATACGGAAACCGCCGGGAAAGGAACCAGAAGCCGTCCTCGAGATCGGCGTTCGCCGACGGCAGGATCACCGGCGTCACAGCAATTTTGCGCGTAGGTGTTTCTTGGCTTCTTCCCAATCGACGGGGACCTCCAACCCGGCTTGGAGGCGTGCTTCGCGCTCCTTTAGCACGGCCTCGTGCCACGCCGGCGATTCCACATCCGCGGGGTTGCGGCTCAGGTCCGCCCAGAGCGCTTTCATCACTTCGAGTTTTTCGGCCACCGTCATTTTTTCCAGCGGCAGTGTGATGCTCGTGGCCCGTGGAGATAGTCGCGGATGGTTCGGATTCAAACCCGAATCTCCCTCGCCCTCACCCCCCGATGTAGCTCATCTCCACCTTCGCGCGCGCCTCGCCGCTCGCCAACAACTCCGCCCGTTCGTCGCTGTAGCGGTCGAGCCGGCCGCGCCAGATGCGCGCGAGAAAATTCTCCAGCTCCCCGCCCTCCGCTCCCGCGCGCAACGCCCCGAGCACATCCCACCCGAGCGACGCGAACAGACACGTGAACAACCGCCCGTCCGCCGAGAGCCGCGCCCGGTGGCAGTCGCGGCAAAACGGCTCCGTCACCGATCCGATGAGCCCGATCTCGCCGCGGCCGTCGCGGTAGCGGTAGCGCGCCGCGACCTCGCCGCGATACGCCGGCCCGACCGGCTCCAGCGGCCAGATCGCGTCGAGGCGCGCGACGATTTCCTTTGCCGGCACCACGCGCTCGGCGGCCCAGCGGTTCGTGTTGCCCACGTCCATGAACTCGATGAACCGCAACGCGTGCCCGCGCTCGCGGAAATATTCGGCGAGCGCGGGCAGTTCCGCGTCGTTCACGCCGCGCTGCACCACGCAGTTGATTTTGATCGGCAGGCCGAGCGCCGCCGCCGCGTCGATCCCGCGCAGCACGCGCCCGACCTTGAAGCCGAGGCCGTTCAACTTCCCCGCCGTCGCGTCGTCGAGCGAATCGACGGACACGTTGAGCCGGTCGAGTCCGGCGGCGCGCAGGGCGGGCGCGAGTTTTTCGAGCAGCCAGCCGTTGGTCGTGAGCGCGACATCGCGCACGCCGAGCTCGTGTTTCAAGATGCGGATCAGCTCCGGCACGTCGGCGCGGAGGAGCGGTTCGCCGCCGGTGAGGCGGACTTTTTCCACGCCGAGCGCGCGAAACGCCGCGACGATTTTCACCAGCTCCGCGAGCGTCATGAGCTGCGGGTCGCGGAGGAACTGGTAGCCCGGCCCAAACACCTCCTGCGGCATGCAGTAGGGGCAGCGGAAATTGCAGCGGTCGGTGACCGAAATGCGCAGGTCGTGCAGCGGGCGTTGAAACTGATCGCGGACGGGCGCGGGAGCTTGGATCACGGAAGGCACGGCGATCCACAGAGGGCACAGCGCCGGGGAATTTACCAGATTTCAGTGCCGGCCCACGGGCAACGGGCGGGTGCGGCGGAGGCGAGGCCTGCTCCCGAGTGCTATGGGTCGGGACAGGATTTTGGGGTCCACGCGCGTTTTCGCCCAAGGGCTACGGCGGGCGGGATGCCTCGTCCTCGACTTGGCTCAGAGTTTCGTCGAGATCGAGAGCGTGAATTTCCGCTGCTCGCCGATGTTCAACGTGAGCGCGCTTTGCGCGGACGCGATGTAGCGGCGGTCGAGGAGATTCTGGATGTTCAGCGCGACGTTGTAGCGGCTCCACTTGTAGTAAACCGAGCTGTCCACGCGCGACCAACTGGCGAGGCGGTAGTAAACGGTCGTGGTCGGGTCGCCGGCCCACGCGTCGCCGACGTAGACGAGGCCGGTGCCGACGCCGAGGCCCTTGAGGCCGCCCTGCGCGAAATTGTAGCGCGTCCAGAAGCTGGCGGATTTGCGCGGGGCGTTGGCGAGGTCCAGACCGACGCTCGTCGGGTTGCGCGTCGAGGCGGCGATGATGGCCTTTGAGTAGGCGTAGCCGGCTTGGAGCTGCCAGTTGGGAATCGGCTGCCATTGCACCTCGAGTTCGGTGCCCTTGCTGGTCTGCTTGCCGTCGAGGCGGGAGATGGCCTGGCCGACGGTGGCGGAACCGGTCGGGACGGTGAAGTTGGTGCCGGAGGGGACGACGACGTTGGTGCGCGTGATCTCGTAGGTGGCGAGGGTGATGTTCACGTGGCGGCTGGGCGTGCTGAACTTGAGGCCGCCCTCGTATTGCTCGCCGGTCTCGGGCGGGAAGTTGCTGTTGCCGTTCACGTCGTAGGCGATGTTGGTCTGCGGCTTGATCGATTCGCTCCAGCTGCCGTAGGCGGAGATCTGCGGCGTGATTGCGTAGACGGCGCCGAGTTGGCGGGTGTTGGCCTTGAGCTCGGTGGCGAAGGTGGTGAGCGTGGGGTTGAGGGTGTTTTGGCCGTGGACGCGCTGGCGGTCGCGGCGGAGGCCGAGGGAGAGATTCAGTTTGTCGCCAATTTTGATCTGGTCGGAGACATAGGCGCCGAGCGCGCCTTGCCAGGTGACCTGATTCGTGACGCCGGCGGGGACCGCGGGATAGTCGGCGACCTGATCGATGATCGGGTTGGTGAGGGCGATGGCTTGCGCGACGGTCTGGTTGGGGCCGAAGGCGAGGCGGGCGTTGCCGAAAAATTCGCCGCCGCCGCCGAGGCCGCCGAGGAGGGTCTGCTTGATTTTTCCGGCGGTGAAGACGCGGTAGATATTGGCGTCGACGAAATTGTAGCGGTGGCCGTTCTTCACGTAGTTGTATTGGCGGCGCAGGGTGGAGGTGGGACGGGCAAACGTGGAGGTGGGGTTGAACGTGTTGGCGTTGTTGACGGTGAGTTCGCGCACGACGTCGAGGTGCCAGACGGAGCGGCCGTTGACGCGCACGGTCCAGTCGCCGATCACGGTTTGGAAACGCAGCGCGCCAGCCTGGCCGCGGTCGGTGGCCTTGTCGCGGGTCTCCTGATAGACGGTGTTGAGCGGCGCGGTGAAGTAGGTGGCGGTGGGGCCGAACGCGGTGTTGTTGGTGAAGATCGGGATCACGCCGTCGTCCTGGCGGCGGAAGTCCTGGCTGATCTCGCCCTTGAGGGTGAGAAAGGTCTGCGGGCTCCACTTGTAGGTGAGCGCGGGGTAGATGGAGGAGGCGTTGTTCCAGTTGCCGGGGCGGGAGTTGGGCGAGTGGCCGACGTCGACGACCAGGCGGTAGAAGAGCCGCTTGCTCTGGCCGACGGGGCCGGTGGAATCGAGGCTCACGGTCTCGGTGTGGCGGCGGCCGAAGTCGCTGAACGCGCCGGAAAAGGTGCCGACGGTGACGCGCACGGTGTTTTCGCGGATCTCCTTCGGGTTTTTCGTGACGATGTTGAGCAGGCCGCCGGGATTCATCTGGCCGTAGAGGACGCCGTTGGGGCCCTTCAGGAATTCGAGCGAGTCGACGTTGGAGGCGCTGGAGCCACCCTTCTTCAGCGTGGCGCCCATGAGGCCGTCGAACTGGATGTTTTGCGTGTAGCTGCCGGTGTTCGGGAAGCCGCGGAACGAGAATCCGTTCACCGAATTCTGCGAGGCGGTCGCGCCGACGACGTAGGCGACGACATCGGTGAGGATGACGGCGTTGCGATCGGTGATGGCGGCGGAGTTGAGGATGGAGAGGGACGAGGCGAGCTCCTTCACATCCATCGGGAGCTTGGAAGCCATCGACGAGGACGACTGCGCATAGCTGTCGAGGGTGGTGGAAACCTTGAAGGCCTCGAGCTTGACGACCTCGTCGTCGGACTTGGCGGCGGGGGCTTGCGCGGAAGCGAGCGGAGCGGTGAGGGCGGCGCAGCCGAGCGCGACAAGGACGCCGAGGCGGACAAACGGGGGTTTGGTGTGGTTCATGGTCAGGAAAAACTACGACAGCCGGACGGAAGACGGTTCCCCAGCGTCGCAAAAAATGCGGCCGGCGGGTTAAGGCCGGCTGAAGCAAAGCTGAATTTGCTTTTAGGCAAAGGCGGCGGGGATGGGTCGGGCCCGCTATTTCAGCGCGCCGCCGCCGGTGCGGCCGGCTTGTTGAACCGGTCCTTCTCCTCGTCGCGTTCGAGATACGGGATGCCTTTTTCCAACCAATCGGGGGCGGGCGCGCCTTTCAGAAAATGGTCGAAGAACTGGTGCGTGCGCGCGGCGAAATCTTTCTGGTTGGCGCGGCGGCGCAGGCCGTGGAATTCGCCGTTGTAGTTGAAGAGCCACGCGGGTTTGCCGAGGCGGCGCAGGCCGAGAAACAGCTCGATGCCCTGATAATACGGCACGGCGTCGTCGTTGTCGTTGCTGAGGATGAGCAGCGGCGTCTTCACGCGCGCGAGGTGAAACACGGGCGAGTTGTCGAGGTAGGGGCGCGGATCGTCGGCGAGTTTCTTGCCGAGGCGGCTCTGCGTCTGCTCGTATTGAAACTGCCGCGGCAGGCCGCTGCCCCAGCGGATGCCGGAGTAGGCGCTGGTCATGTTGCCGACGGGCGCGCCGGCCTCGGCCGCGGCGAATCGATCCGTCTGCGTGATCATGTAGGCGATTTGGTAGCCGCCCCACGAGTGGCCCTGGATGCCGACGGCTTTCTCGTCGATGCCGCCGAGCTTCACCGCCGCATCGATCGCGGGGAGCACGCAACGGAGCGCGCTTTGGCCGGGCGCGCCGGTTTTGTAGACGATGTCGGGCGCGAGCACGCAGTAGCCGTTGCTGGTGTAGGTGGAGAAATTGATGCTCGTGCCGGGCGCGGGGTTCACGAAGCCGTGCACGTTCTGCGAGAGCCGTTCGTAGATGTAGACGAGGAGCGGGTATTTTTTCTTCGGGTCGAAATTCGCGGGCCGGTAGAGCGCGGCCTGGAGCGGCACGCCGTCGGCGTTGCGAAACGCGATCAGCTCGGACTTGCCCCACGCAAACGCCGCGAGCTGCGCGCCGCCGGCGGTGACTTTCTCGAGCTTCGTCAACGCCGCGTCGGTTACGTGCACGTCGGGAAACTCGTCGAAGCGCGACGCGGTCACGAGCAGCACATCGGCCTCGGCGGCGCGGCCGGCGTAGCGGAAATTCTTGTCGCCCCACGCGAGGCGCTCGGGCGCGGCGGTCGCGTCGAAGCGCGTGCGGAAAAACCCCGTCGCGCGCGTCGCCTCGCTCTCGCCGCGCAACACCAGCGGCTTCGCGGGATCGAGGCCGCGCTCGTCGTCGTCCTCCTCGACGGGCTCGATGCGTTGCACGCGGAGGGAAATCTTCTGCACGCGGCCGGCGCCGGCGGTGAGATTTCGCGGCGCGCGGGCGTCGGCGAAGAGTTGCCACACGTCGTAGCGGTCGTGGACGAGCAACGACGCGCTGTCCTTCGTCCAACCGGCGGTGCCGTAGCTCGACGGCGGCTCGGGGCGGTCGTGCTGCTCGTCGGCGAAGGCGGGCTTCAGCTTCGCGGTGAGGTTGCGGGTGGCGCCGGTCGCGGTGTCGAGCACGTGCCAGTGTTGGTCCGCGAAGTAGGCGGCCCAGCGGCCGTCGGGCGACCAGAACGGCGTGGTGCCGCGGAATTTTTTCAGGATCGCGCGGCGCGCGCCGGTCGTGGCGTCGACGAGAAACACGTCGGAGTAGCGGCCGTCGAAATCGACAAGCGCGCGATAGGCGCGGTCATCCTGGCCGAGCGCGCGCGCCGTCGTCGCTCAGCGAGACGAGCGGGAGCGTGGCGTCGGCGACCTGCGTGTAGCGGCTCGCGGCGAGGTCGAGCACGCCGCGGTAGGTGCGGTTGCGATCCTGATTGGCGCGGACGCGCTGCATGGGCTGCACGAAGTCGTCGTTCCACCGCCAGAGGTCGGCGGTCACACGGTCGACCTCATCGGGCGCGGTGCGCGACGGCTTAGGCGGCGCGCCGGCGGCGACGTAGAGTTTTTTCCCATCGCGCGAAAACGCCGGCGACGCCTTGTCGCTCACCGCGAGATCGGCGGGGAAACCGGGCGTGGCGGTGGAGAGGATTTCCACGGCGGTGGTCGAAGCGGCCGCTGCGCCGCGTGGCCAGTGGTAGAGTTTGAAACGCGGCTGCTTCGCGGCCGCGTCGTCGCGATCACTCACAAACGCGAGCTGCGTCTGCTCGCGATCCCAGGCGAGGCGGGAATATTTGCCCTTACCGGCGAGGAGCGCGCGCGGCGCGGCGGCGTCGCCGGGCGCGACGAGGTAGAGGCCGTTGTCGGCGTCGGCCTTCGCGCCGACCGTGTAGAGCAACGCCCCGCCGTCGCGCGCGAAGAGGTAGTCGAGCACGCTCGCGAACGTCCGCTCCGCGCCCGCCGCAAGATCGCGCAACACCAACTCCGTGCCGTAGGTGCGCGCGCCCGCGGCGGACGCGCCGGCGCCGGTGTTCGCGGTCGCGCCGCCGCGGGCGCCACCGCGCGTGCCGCGCGTCTGGTCGCGGGTGGCGGCATTTCCATTTTCACGTTCGTCCGCATCGACATCCTCCTCGGGCGGCTCGGTCGCGACGGGTTTTTCGGCGGCGGGTTTGGCGTCGTCCGGTTTTTTCTCCTCGGGTTTTCCCTCCTTCAAATAGCGAGCCACGCGCCGCCCTTCGCGGGCACGGCGAAACTTTTCACGTCGGCCACGCGCGTGATCGCGCCGCTCGCGAGCTCGACAATCACGAGCCCGTCCTTGGGAAACTCCTCCGGTTTTTTCTTCGCCTTGCGCGCGGCGAGCACGTCGGCCTTGGCCGGGTGGGAGTTGGCGACGAGATAGCGGCCGTCGCTCGTGAAGAGCAGCCGGATCGCGCGCGGCGTGGGCGGGGCCTCGGGGTTGGTGTTTTCCTCGCCGGGCGCGGCGGCGGGCGCGGGCAACGCCCCCACCGGCACGCGCAGCTCGCGGCCGGTGGCGAGCTCACGCGCGATCACGTCGCCATCGGCGTCCTGCGGCATGGAGGCGTAGGCCAGCCACCGCCCGTCGCGCGTGAGGTGCGGCGCGCCGAGGCTGCGCCAGGTGTCGAAATCCGTCCGCGCGATCGGGCGCGGCGCGACGGACGACGCGGGCGGCGGCGCGAGCTGGGGCGCGGCGGGTTGCGCGGCGACGAAGCCCAGGGTGAAAACGAAAACCGCGGGCAGCGAGGCGCCGCGCGCGAGCAGTCGGGGAGCGTGCATGGCGGCCATCACGGCGCGCGGTCGGCGCGTTGGCAACCCCGCGGGCGCGCGCGGTTTTTGGCGTGGCGCGCGGCACCGCGGCGCGCACGCTCAGCGCGCCCCCTATGCGCTTCACCCGCCTCGCCCGCCTCACCCCGCTCCTCCTCGCGTTGCTCGCATCACTGGCGCCGTTCGCGCCCCACGCGCGCGCCGCGAACGCCGACCGCCACATCATCCTCATCACGCTGGACGGCTTCCCCGCCTACCTCTGGCGCGATGCGACGATCCCGTTGCCCAACCTTCGCCGGCTCGCCGCCGAGGGCGCGGTCGCCGACGCCATGACGATCTCCAACCCCGCGATCACGTGGCCCAACCACACCACGCTCGTCACGGGCGTCGCGCCGCAAAAACACGGCGTGCTCTTCAACGGCTTCGTCGCCCGCCCCGCGCCCGGCAAGCCCACGAAGGTCGAGCCGTGGGTCGAAAAAGCCCGCCTTGTCCGCGTGCCCACGATCTACGACGCCGCGTTTCGCGCCGGCCTCACCACCGCCGAGATCGACTGGGTCGCCGTCACGCGCCCTGGCACGATCACGTGGAGTTTCCCGGAGGTCTTCGATCCCGAGGCGACACTCGCGCGCGCGATGATCGCGGCGGGGGCTATTTCACTCGCCGAGATGAAAATGGCCATGACGGGCAAGCCCAACATCGTCTGGCGCGACGAACTCTGGACGCGCGCCGCGTGCTTCACCGTCGCGCACCACCACCCGAATCTCCTCCTGTTTCACCCGCTCAACACCGACTCCACGCACCACCGCTACGGCCCCGGCTCGCCCGCGAGCATTTCCGCGCTCGCCCTCGCCGACCGCCTCGTCGGCGATCTCCTCCGCGCGATCGACGCGAGCGGCCGCCGCGAGCGGACCACGCTGATCATCACGACCGATCACGGATTCAAGAAGGTCGAAAAATTCGCCTACCTCAACGTCGCCCTCAAGCAGGCCGGCCTCCTGCGCACCGCCGGCGCCGCCATCGCGCATTGCGACGCCTACGCCGGCACGCAGGGCGGCATCGCGTTCATCTACGTGACCGATCCGGCGCGGCGCGCCGAGCTGCTCCCGAAACTTCGCGAACTCTTCGCGGCGGCCGAGGGTGTCGCCGAGGTGCTCGACGCCACGACCGAGGCGCACGCGCGCGGGATGCCCACGCCCGCCGAAAACGAGGCGATGGGCGAACTCATCCTCTATCCGAAACCGGGCTACTCGTTCTCCGCCGACGCCACCGGCAACCTCCTCGCCGGCCCCTCGATCAACTACGGCGGCTCGCACGGCTATTCGTCGGCGGATGCGGAACTCGACGGGATTTTCCTCGCGAGCGGCGCCGGCATCAAACGCGGCGTGAAACTCGACCGCGTGCGCAACCTCGACGTCGCGCCGACGATCGCGGTGCTGCTCGACGTGCCGTTCCCCGGCGCCGACGGCCGCGCGATCGAGGGGATTTTGGCGCGGTGAGTTCCGCCGGATTTTTTCGTGCGCCACCGTAATCGCCGGACGCCGTCGGCACGTGTCCGCAGCGTGGTAGGCCGCCCGCGCTACGCTACGTCGATCACGCTCACCTGCGGGCGGCAGTTGAAGCGCAGGCCGTGCAGGTTGCCGACGCCGCGCGTGACGTAGAGCCACCGATCCTGCCAGCGGTGCAGGCCCTCGACGTAGCGCTTGTCGACGACGGGCGCAAAGGGCGTGCCGAGCAGCGGCAACCGCAATTGCCCGCCGTGCGTGTGGCCGCAGAGCACGAGATCCCAGTCGAATTCTCGGAGCAGGTCCTTCGCGTCGGGATTGTGGTTGAGCAGAATCCGCAGCGCCCCCGCGCGCGCCGGCGCCCGCGCAAACGCGATCGTCGGCTGGCACATCCCCGACCAAAAATCGCCGACGCCGACGAGCTGCACCGCGCGGCCCTTCAATGTGAGCGCGGCGCTGTCGTTGTGCAGGCACGTGATGTTGGCCGCGCGCAGCAGCGCGAGCGCCTCGTCGATGGAGTGATAACCGCCGCAACGGCCGGTCCACGGACCGCCGTCGTGGTTGCCCAGGCAGGCAAACGTCGGCGCCGCCGCGGCGAGCCGCGCGAGTTCGGCGACGAAGCCCGCGCCATCGCGCAGCACGTTGGTGAAAAAATCGCCCGTGAGCGCGATCACGTCGGGCCGTTCGGCGAGCCCGAGCGTGATCGCCTGGGCGATGAGCGCGCGCGGCACGATGGCGGAGTCGTGGAAATCCGAGAGCTGGAGCACGCGTAACGGCGGCGCGCCCGGCTCGCGCGCGAGCGGCACGCGCACGCGCTGCACGTCGAGCCAACGCGGTTCGCCCCAGCGCGCATACGTGATCCCGCCGAACACCGCCGCCGCGCCGGCGCCGAGCGTGATGATAAATTTCCGCCGCGTGGGCATCGCCGACGAAAAGCCGCCCGCCCGTCGCGCGCGAACTTTTTGAATCGCGCGGGCCGACGCGCGCCGCACGCTGCCCCGGGCGCGCACGGGCGCGCCGGTTTTTTTTCCCTCCGCTCCCCATGCTCACCTTCGCCCAATTCGGTGCCGGCCGTATCGGCACCATCCACGCCGCCAACCTCGCCGCCACCGGCGCGACCGCGCTCCGCTACGTCGTCGACGTCAACGCCGCCGCCGCCGCGACCCTCGCCGCGCGCCACGGCGCACGCGTCGTCGACGCCGCGACCGCGTTCGCCGATCTGGCGGTCGGCGCCGTGATTATCGCCTCCTCGACCGACACGCACGCTGAGCTGATAATCGCCGCCGCGCGCGCGGGGAAAGCGATCTTCTGCGAGAAACCGATCGACCTCTCGCTCAAGCGCGTCGACCAGTGTCTCGCCGCCGTGAAGCGCGCGGGCGTGCCGCTGTTCATCGGCTTCAACCGCCGCTTCGATCCGAGTTTCGCCGCGCTGCACGCGCGCCTCGCCGCCGGCGAAATCGGCGCGGTCGAGCAGGTGATTATTTCGAGCCGCGATCCCGGGCTGCCGCCGATCGCCTACCTGAAAACGTCCGGCGGCCAGTTCCGCGACATGACGATCCACGACTTCGACATGGCGCGCTGGCTCCTCGGCGAGGAGCCGGTCGAGGTCTTCGCCTACGGCAGCAGTCTGGTCGATCCGGCCGTCGGAAAAATCGGCGACACCGATTCCGTGATGGTGCTCATGAAGACCGCCGCCGGCAGACTCGCGCACATCAACAACAGCCGCCGCGCCGCCTACGGCTACGACCAACGCCTCGAAGTCCACGGCGCCAAGGGCCGTCTGCTCGCGGGCAATCGCACCGCGACGACGGTCGAGCTCGCGACCGCCGCGAACGTGAGCGCGGACAAGCCGCTGTATTTTTTCCTCGAACGCTACGCCGATGCCTACCGCGCGGAGCTGACGGCGTTCGTCGATTCGGTGGTGAACAAAAAGCCGATGCCCGTCAGCGCCCACGACGGCCGCATGGCCATCGTCCTCGCCGAGGCGGCCGTGAAATCGCTGAAGACGGGACGGGCGGTGCGGGTGATTCCGGCACGCGGTTGACGCGGCTCGCGCCGTTGCGGGCAATTGACGGCTGACGAGCAACCCGCATGGTCAGCCACGTCATGGACTACCGGAGCTTCATCGTGCGCGATCCCGCGATTTGCGGCGGAGAGCCTGTGGTCCGCGGCACGCGCGTGACCATCCGCACCGTGTTGGCGAGTCTGGCCGAAGGCGCGACGGTGGAGGAGATCGTGGCCGATTTTCCGACGCTCACGCCCGAGGTCGTGCGCGCCGTTATCGCCTTTGCCGCTACGTCCGCGTGCGAGGACTTGCCGCTGCCGGCCGTCCCGGCGGCGTAAATGAAGGTCAAGCTCGACGAAAACCTGCCGGAGCAACTCGCTGTGGCGCTGCGCTTGCGCGGGCATGACGTGCACACGGTGCCCGAGGAAAACCTCCAAGGCCGCCCCGATGCCACGGTCTGGCAGGCCGCGCAGGAAGAGGGCGGTTCCTGATTACGCAGGATCTCGATTTCTCAGACGTGCGGCGATTCCGCCCCGGCACCCACGCCGGCCTGCAGCTGGTGCGGCTCAACCAACCGGGCCGACTCGCTTCGCTGCACCGCATCGACGCACTGTTCGCCACCGAAGACGTGGCGCGTTGGCACCGCTGCTTTGTGGTGGTGACTGAACACAAAATCCGCGTTCGTGCGCCGAGCGAATCGTGAACGACGGGCCGCGACCCGTCGGCGCCTACGATGGCCGCAAGGCGATGGTGCTCGCCGAGGCCGCCGTGAAATCGCAGCGCACGGGGCGGACGGTGAAGGGGTAGTGGCCAACGGGGAACTGCGGGATTGCGCCGCGTCGGCGCGTGCGCATCGTGCAGACCTCATGGTTGCCGCTGCCAAACGTCCCGCTGTCCGCTCGCCCGTCCATGCGGAGGCGGCGGCCGAGGAGCGGGCGCTCACGAGGCTCAACCGCCTGTTCGCGAAGGCGGCCCCGCTCGCGGCGCGCCAGCGGGAGCAAGGGCTCAAGCGTCTGCGCGATGACATCGCCGCCCGCATCCGGCTCGCCCGCTGAGCGCCCGAGGTTGCTCGTCGTGGCCGGACCGAACGGCTCCGGCAAGACCTCGGTCACGGAGCAGGGGCTCCGTCACGAGTGGTTTCAGGACTGCCTCTACATCAACGCCGACAACCTCGCGCGCGATCACTTCGGGGACTGGAATTCGCCCGACGCCGTGCTGCGGGCGGCGCAACTGGCGGACACGATGCGCGCGGAGGCGCTGGCGGAGGGCCGCAGTCTCGCGTTTGAGACCGTGTTTTCGACGACGGCAAAACTCGACTACCTGCGCCGGGCGAAGCGGGCCGGCTATTTCGTGCGGTTCTTTTTTGTCGGCACGGAGTCGCCGCTCATCAACGCGGCGCGGATCGCGCAGCGCGTCCTCGCGGGCGGCCACGAGGTGCCGATCACGAAGGTGATCAGCCGGTTCGAGCGTTCGATGGCGAATAGCGAGGCCGCCGCCGGCCTCGCCGACCGCGCCTACTTTTACGACAACACCCCCGAGGATCGGCCCGCCCGCCTAGTTTTCCGGTGCGCGGACGGCAGCGTGGAAAAGACCTACGGCGCGTTGCCGGCCTGGGCGAAGCCGATTTGGCGGGCGCTGAACCGTTGAGTGCGAGCCATCGTCGCCGGGTGCGCGGCAACGGGGAGGAGGCAGGAACCTGCTTGCCGGATTTCGCGCGAGACTCATTCGCACCGCCGTGCCGCGCGGCAAAATTTGTCTCAAGGGGAAGACCGCCAGGCGGAAGCGCGGCGCGCCAGCGCGGGAAAGTAGCCAGCTTGCCGGGTCGAGTGACGGGCGCGCGTGGCCGACGGGATTTCTTGAGCGAACCTTTGCAGCGTGCGGGCCGCGCGTTTCAAGCATCCGTCGCAGGGCAGGCTGACGCCGATTGAGCCGTTGAGGTTGTGAGTTGCCAACGGCGCGGGGCGCGATGCTCGCCCATTTTTGGGGAGAGCCTGCGTCCCGCAGCCGGTCCGCGGCGTCCCGCCGAGGACTGTCGGAGCTGCGGCGAGACGTCGGCACCAGCACGCGGGCCGCGTGCGCTCCCCGGGAAATCGCTTCGGCCTCTCAGCGCTCAATCGCGAGTGTCCGACTCAGCCGGAAGTGTGCAGTAGGAGCTGGATTTTAGGTGGCAAAAGCGGGGCGATTTTCGACTGCATTGCAGTTGGGGAAAGGCGACAGGATTTTCTCCCACAGGCGCGACCACCAGTCGCGTT
>JBEANZ010000007.1:0-6247 GCA_041165185.1 Verrucomicrobiota bacterium
CCGAACCGACAAAAACGAGGTCCCGCGCGCGGACATCGATCCGAAATACAAACGCGCGGGCTACCTCCATCCGCTGCTCACGCCGGCTGGCGCCGTGGTGACGGGCGATTATCCGTCGAACCACGTGCACCACCACGGCATCTGGTCGCCGTGGGTGAAGACGAGTTTCCAGGGACGCACGCCGGATTTCTGGAATATGCAGGGCGGCACGGGCACGGTGGAATTCGTCGCCGTCGAACGCACGTGGGGCGGGCCGGTGCACGGCGGATTTGTGTCGCGCCAACGCCTGCTCGATCTGTCGACGCGGCCGGCGGTGGCGGCGATCGACGAGACGTGGGTGGTGACGGTTTACAATCTGCCCGGCGGCGCGGCGCCGATGCGCATCGTCGATCTGACGATCACGCACGCGTGCGCGACGGCGGACCCGCTCGGGTTGCCGCAGTATCACTACGGTGGCCTCGGACTGCGGGGGCGCGACGAGTGGAACGGAAAGGACAAACTCACGGTGCTCACCTCGGACGGTGAAACGGATCGGGTGAAGGCGAACGCGCGGCGGATGCGTTGGTGTTATCTCGGCGGAGCGGTGGCGGGCGGCGCGATGGCGGGCGTGGCGGTGCTCGATCATCCGGGAAATTTTCGCGCGCCGCAGCCGGTGCGCGTGCATCCGGACATGCCGTATGTGAGCGTGACGCCGTCGCAGCTCGGCGACTGGGCGATCGAGCCGGGGAAACCCTACGTGGCGCGGTATCGTTTCCTCGCGCTGGACGGCGCGCCGGATCGGGCGCGGCTCGACGCGTGTTGGCACGGATTCGCCGCGGCGGCGCACGTGGCGGTCGAGGCGCAGTGAGCGGATTTTTTCCGAAGTCCGCGGCCGCGAATCGGCGAGCCCGCACGTTGCAAGAGAGGACTCCCCCAGCGCGGCGCAGCCGCAACCGAAGCCGCATCCCGAAAGGCAAAGAGGCTTCCCAGCCGCGCAGGTTAGTCTCTGTGCCTCTTCCCTGTCTCTGCGGTGGTATAGGGTTTTTGCCGCATGAATCGCACCGCAGAGACGGGAAGAGGCACAGAGGATCGGTCCCGCGCCGGGCCAAGATACTCGCGAGAAAACAGCATCTTCAGGTAGGGTGAACAGATTCAGGGGGCGGCAGATTTTCCTTTGCGGGAGCCTGAATCTACGGGGGAAGTCCTGCCGGCCCGCGTGATCGCGAGGCGGCTTGCCGCCACGAAGGCATGGGCAACGCGCGCTAGATCCGGAGGCGGTTGGGGAGGCCGAGGCCGAGCGTTTCCTCCCAGAAAAAGCGAAACGCCGGGATGCGCGCGCGCAGCTCCGTCGCGTGATCCACGTGCAGGAGGAGAAACTGCAGCTCCGATTCCGTCACGAGCGTCGCGCCCGACGTGCAAAGGATCGGCGCGGTGTGCGCGGGGATCGTGTCGGTGCGCGTGTCGCGCTTGAGGACGATTTCCTGGCCGAGCGGAAAAATCAGGCTGAACGGATCGCAGATGGCCTTGAGCGCGCGCGGGCCGTGGCGGGCCGGCAGGTTTTCCAACGTGACGAGCTTGGCGAGTTCGCGGAGGACGGGTTGTTGCAGGGAGCGGAGGTAGGGCAGGGTCTGCAGGAGCTCCCGGTGCTGCCAGAGCTTCTTGATCGTGCTCTCGAGGCCCTGGTGGAGGATGTAGTCGCGGACGGCGGTTTCGGCGATGGCCGTGACGTTGACGGGGCTGATGGCGACGACGGAGGCGTTGCGCGTGCCCTGGCCGCTGATGACGGACATCTCGCCGATGATCTCGCCGGCCTCCATCTGCGCGAGCACGTGGCGCTTGTCGCCGTCGTGGTGGATCACCTGCGCGTAGCCGGTCGTGAGGATGTAAACGCAGCCGTCGGACTTGGCGCCCTCGCGGATGATGATGTCGCCGGCGTTGAAGGTGCGGGACTGCTGGTTGGACATCAGGTGCGAGATCCAGTCGGGGGGCAGGCCCTTGAAATAATCGAGGAGGAACTCGATCGTGCGGGTGAGGTTGTAGTCGGTCTCGCCGCGCAGGACGCAGAAGCGTTTCCCGGAGGTCGCGGTGGTGAAGTGCGCCTGGAAACGCTCGGGGAGTTTGTCGAGGTGGAGGAACACGACGCGTTCCGCGGGGGAGAGCAGCGCATCGGCGGGATCGCCGTGGATCTGGCCCTCGCCGCCGTCGGCGATGAGGAGCTGCGTGGGCGTGCGGTAAATGTCGGCGATCTGTTGGTAGCGCTCCTGGTTGACGACGCCGGTGAGCTGCATGCGCTTGAGGTCGGCGAGGGACTGGGTGTCGCCGCTGAAGACGACGGAGTAGGTGGAGCCGGAGTGAGTGACCTCGAAGCGCGCGCCGATCGTGGGGATGGAGTGGCTGGAGTAGAACGGCGTGATGCGGAGGCCGAAGTAGTTGGTCTCCTCGCCGGGGAGGAGTTCGTGAAACGCGAAGTATTCCTGGAGGCTGTCCTCGGAGCGGTCGATGGTGAGGGCGAGTTTGCGGAGCATCATCCGGTAGATGAGCGGGGTGGTGAGGACGTGCAGCCGGGTGTTGTATTGGAGGAGGGAGATCAGGTTGCAGTGATCGTCGTGGATGTGGCTGAGGAAGATGCCGTGGATCTGGTTGCGGGCGATGCCGCGGGCGCGGAGGTGCGCGGAGAGATAGGGGATGGCGTCGATGAGGAGGTAGTTGCCGTTGTAGCAGAGGGCGAGGCCCGAGGAGGCCTGGAGCGCGCTGAAGCCGGTGGAGCCGCCGATGACCTCGACGCCGAGCTTGACGAGCGTGGTGGGGGTGAGGTCCGGGTTGACGGGGTAAGGCGGCACCTGTTCGCGATCCAACTGGAGATCGAGCTCGGCGGTTTCGCCGCCGGCGGTGAGTTCGAAGACATTCGGCCGCAGGCGGCGCAGCGAACCCCAGCCGAGATCGACCGCGCCCTCGTCGAGCGAGTGCGTGACGATCAGATCGTCGAGCAGGAGGGGTTTGCCGCCCTTATCCTTGAGGTGAAACCAACGCATTTCGCGGGCGAGGCTCTGGGCTTCCGACTCGGGGAGGCCCCACTCCTGCATCTGCTCGATGTCGGGGCCGAAGAGCGTGAGGCCGAGCAGTTCGCGCGCGGCGCTCACGCGGCGCGCGCTGCCGATGAGGTGCAGCGGGCGGATCGCGCCGGGTTTGCAGCCGATGAAGAGGTGGTGATAGAGCGGGAATTCGACGGCGACCTGGGATTCGCCGTGGCTGACGGGCCGGTCGGGCAGGAGGATGCACTGGGGCGCCGGGAGGCCGTTTTGGATGAGGGCCTTGATGATCTCCGGCGGGCAACCGCCGAGCAAAGCGTGCTCGCCGACCGTGACGTAGATGCTGCCGGGGAAGAGGGGCTTCAGGTGCATGACGCGACCGTGGGAGGCGGCGGGGGAAAATCCAGTTCCGAAATGAATTCGGGGCGCGGGGGCGGGCCGTGTGGTGGCGCGCGGCGCGAAAGGTAGGCCGCCAGCTCGCTGGCGCTCGGTGAGCGCGCGCGGGCGCGCGGAGCGCCAGCGAGCTGGCGGCCTACGATGCGGGCGGATTGTTCCCGGGGAGCGCACGCGTCCCGCGTGCTGGCTTCGGCGTCCCGCCGAAGGCTCGGAGTCTGCGGCGGGACGCCGCAGACAGCCTGCGGGACGCAGGCGCTCCCCGGGAAGGTTCGAGCCCCGCTGCGCGAGACGGGGGCTTTGTAGGGCCTCCGTTTGCCGGCGGGGCGGTGGGATTAGTTCGCCGAACCCCGGTCGATGAACGGCAGGCGCAGTTGGTCGAGGTTCGCGCGGAAGGAGAGGCTGTATTGCGCGCCGAAGGTGCGGCGCGAGGTGTTGCGGCCGCCTTGGTAGAAGTTGCGCCACGAGTCGTTCGTCAGATTGCTGCCCGTCAGCTCAAGCGTGTAGGTGCGCGTGAGGCGGAGGCGGAGCGAGGCGTCCCAGCGTTGGTGGCTCGACTCGTAGGTGGGCAACAGGTTCGTCGTCGTCGCGGCCGTGCTGACGGCCTCGGGGAAAATCGTGGTGCGCATGTTGGCGTAGAGGAAGCCGCGCGGCGTCGTGTAGCTGATGCCGTAGTTCGCGTTCCAATCGTAGAACTGCGGGGCGACCGGCTTCGTGAGGACGCCGGCGCGGTTGGGCGCTTCGCCTTTCGTGTTTTTCGTGTAGCCGCCGAAGACATCCCAGCCGCGCACGGCGTCGGGGAGGATCGTCAGGTAGGGCTTCAGGTTTTGGCGCACACCGAACTCAAAGCCCTCGAAGCGGCCCTTGCCGCCGTTGTCCTGGGTGATGAGATCGTAGTCGCCGTAGGCGTTGGCGAAGGCGTCGTCGGCGCTGCCGCCGACGATCGGGACGCGCTCGTTGATGATGTAGTTGGTGACGCTCTTCCGGAACCAGCCGAGTTCGATCTTGTTGGAGCCGCCGGGGTAAAACTCGAGTTGGAGATCGATGTTGCGCGAGTAGGTGGGCGAGAGGCCGGCGTTGTTGACGGAGACGGTGCGGGGGTTGGCGGTGTCGTTGACGGTGGTGCTGGGCAGGATGCTTTGCACGCCGGGGCGCGACATGGAGCGGCTGAGCGCGCCGCGAAACATGAGGTCGGGCGTGAAGCGGTAGGTGGTCTGGAGATTGGGGAACCAATCCGTGTAGTCGCTCGTGGCGCGCTGCGTCTGCGAGTAGAGCGCGAGCTGCTGCTGGAGCGCGTCGGTGATGCCGCGCGTGGCGGAGTTTACGCGGTAGAGGCCGCGGAGGAAATTTTCCGTCTGCTCGCCGCGCACGCCGCCCATCACCGTGAGGCGGGAGCTGGGCCGGATGGTCGAGGCGAAGTAAACGGCGGTGATGTCCTGGGCCATCGACTGGCTGTTGGTGAAGCGGCGCGCGATGTTGGCGGCGGCGATGTCCTGGATCGCGAGCGGGTTTTTTCTCATGTAGTCGGCGACCTTGTAGGGGTCGAGGAGCGGGGGCTTGCGGATGCCGTAGAGGAATTTGTCGCCGTAGGTGTCGGCGCCGTCGAAGAGGGAAGCGTTGAGGGAATTCGGGCCGTCGTCGGCGGTGCCGGCGATGCCGTCCGGTCCGAGGAAATTCAGGACGATCTGCCCGGCCTGTTTTTTCCGGTGGAGCTGGTAGAGGCTCGCGCCGGTGCGCAGCTCGACGGGGACGACGAGGCCGGTGAAGTTGCGGCGCGCGTCAAAGCGGAGATTCCAGGTGCGGTCGTTTTGGAAACGCGGCGAGGTCTGGAGCGAGAGGCCGGTGGTGTTGGTGTAGCTGCGCAGATCGTAGAGGTCGGGGCCGGCGGTCTGCACGAGGGTGAGCGGCGCGGGGATGTCGGGCGCGGCGGTCATGCGCACGGTCACGCCCTGCGCGGCGACGAGGTTGAACTGCACGGACTGGATCATCGAGGGCAGGTCGGTGACCTTGGAGTCGGATTTCGAGTAGCTCGCGGAGCCGTCGAGTTTCCAGCCGCCGATGCGGTGCTCGATGCTGCCGGTGTAGCCGTAGCTCGCGCCGACCTGATCGCTGTAGTCGTCGAAGACGTCGACGAGGGCGTTGCGCAGCGTGACGTCGGTCGTCGTCGAGGCGGGGTCGATCGTGCCGGGGCGGACGCGGAAGGTGTGGCT
This sequence comes from Verrucomicrobiota bacterium, assembly GCA_041165185.1. Taxonomy (GTDB): domain Bacteria; phylum Verrucomicrobiota; class Verrucomicrobiia; order Opitutales; family Opitutaceae; genus JBEANZ01. The sequence goes on from JBEANZ010000007.1 coordinate 5,612, forward strand.
GCGGCTCTGGTTGAGGTAGCCGTTGAAGGAGGTCTTGAGTTTGAGGACCGTCGCGGGGCCGAGCTTGTAGTCGGCGCCGAGCGAGAGCGTGCGGCGGTTTTTCACCTGCGGGCCGTCGACGAGGGTGAAGGTGTTGACGTTGAAGCGGGAGTTTTCGGTGACGGGATTGGCGACGGTGCCGGCGACAAACGGCGAGTAGGTCATCGCGTAGTTGTGCTGCGGGTTGATGACGTTGCTCTCGAAGTAGGAGAGGGTGACGCCGAGCGTGTTGTTGAGAAACGCCTCGGAATAATTGACGCCACCGCCGGGCTTGAGGCGGTAGGTGGGGCGAGCGCCAGGGCCGGGCACGCGGCCGAGGCGGAGCATCTCGCTGTTGGCGGAAATCGTGAACGTGGTGCTGAAGCGCCGGCCCTTTTGCGCGAAGGCATTGCGCGTGACGGCATTGATCACGCCGCCGGTCGAGGGCGCCATCCACGGCGGCGGGGCCTTGAAGATTTCGAAGGTCTCGATGTTGGCCACGGTCGCTGAGCTGAATTCAAACGCGCGGCTCGAGGCGTCGCTGCTGCCGGTGCTCGACCGCGGCGGCGTGCCGGCGGCGGCGGGCACCTGGCCGTCGAAGGTGAAGAGCGTGGACTC
>JBEANZ010000008.1:0-3365 GCA_041165185.1 Verrucomicrobiota bacterium
GCCCATGCGCGTTGCGCGCCGGCCGCACGCGCGACGCGGCGCTCGATCTCCGTGCGCGAGTGCCCGCGATACGAGGCGAGCCGGCGACCGGTGGCGGGATTGACGGAGACGAAGTGCATCGGCCGACGTTTTCCGCGCGCCGCGCCGCAGACAAACGGAAACGCGTCTCGCGCCGCCACAGTGGCCCGCGTCGCGAGGGAGTTCACCGCGCGCGACCGACGCTCGGTGAAAGTCGCCCGCACGAAAACTTACGCGCGCCATACGTGGCGCTGCTTGTTGCGTGACGGCGGGATCGGCCGTTGCGCTGCGACGACGCGGGAATTGTCGTGGTGTCATGCCGATGAAGACGATGCGACGACTCCTCGCGGGGCTCGCCATCGCCGTCGGCTCGACCGCCGGTTTCGCCCTGCGCGGCCAGGGCTTGGCGGACTACGAGTCGCCGCCGGTGAGTTACTCGGCGGCGACGCCGCGCGACGCGTTTGCCGTGCTGCAAAAGAAAATCGCCGCCGGCGAAATCGCGTTGGCGGGGGAGGGGAAGCAGGCGGTGTTGGCGGTCCTGGAAGCGCTCGACGTGCCCGTCGCGAGCCAGACGCTGGTCTTCTCCAAGACGAGCCTGCAACGCGACCGCATCCGCCCGGCGCGGCCGCGGGCGCTGTATTTTTCCGATTCGGTTTACGTCGGCTGGGTGCCCGGCGGCCTGATCGAAATCGCCGCCGTCGATCCGACGCTCGGACCGATCTTCTACGCGCTCGATCCGGCGGCGTTGCGGCGCGGCCACGCGGCGGCGCGGCGGGACGACGACTGCCTGCGCTGCCACGGCGGGACGTTCGTGCGCGAAATCCCCGGCGTGTTTGTGCGGTCGCTTTTTGCGGACGGAAAAGGCGAACCGCTCCTGCGCCACGGCTCGATGATCGTCGAGGACGACACGCCGTTTGAACAGCGTTGGGGTGGCTGGTATGTAACGGGCTTTCGCGGCACGGCCACGCATCGTGGCAACGCGTTTGCCACCGAGAAGGGGGACCAGTTGGTGTTCGCGCCGGCGACGGCGCGGCCCGACGAACTGGCGGAGTATTTCGACACTTCTGGCTATCTGCGCCCGACGAGCGACGTCGCGGCGCTGCTCGTGTTTGAGCACCAGCTCGCGATGCAAAACGCGCTCACCCGCGCCGGCCTCTCGTGTCAAAAGATGATCGCCTATCAACGCGGGTTGCAGACGGCGTTTAAGGAGCCGCTCACCGACGAGCCGGCCTACGACAGCGTGAAGAGTGTCTTCGCCGGCGCGGTGCAGTCGGTGGTGGACCGGCTGTTGTTTCGCGGCGCGGCGGCGCTGCCGGACGGCGTCGTGGGCGGCGCGGAATTTCGCGGTGGGTTCGCGGCGTCGGCGCCGCGCAGCCGCGCGGGGCACGCGCTGAAGGATCTGGATTTGCACGGGAAAATTTTCGCGCAGCGGTGCAGCTACCTCATCTATTCGGAGTCGTTTCGCGCGCTGCCGCCGCCGCTGAAGACACGGATCCTGGACCGGCTGCAGGCGGTGCTGCTCGGGCGCGAGCCAGGCGAACGTTACGCGTATCTGCCGGCGGAGGAACGCGCGCGGATTTACGCCATCCTAGTCGAAACGCACCCCGACGCGCAGGCGCGCTGGACGGCCGACGCCGCGCCGGGCCGGAAATAGTTCAACTCTCCCAGTAAACGATCCGCCCGCACTGGTCGCAGGTCGCGAGGGCGCCGGCGTAGTCGAGGCCCTTGCCGCGCGCGGCGGACTCGACCTCGCTCGAAATCTTCAGGTGGCAGCCGCCGCACTTCGCGCCGTTGATCGCGACGACCGCGGGCATGTTGCGCGCGGCCACGCGGTCGTAGAGGCGGCGATTCGGCTCGGTCAGCGGCTCGCGCGCCGTGGCCGTCGCGGCCTGCGCGGTGGTGAGCTCGGCGGCGAGGCTCGCGGCGCGTTCGCGGAGCGTGCGGATGCGCGACTCGTGGCCGGTGATGTTGGCCTTCAATTCGGCCTCGGCGGCGGCGAATTTTTTCTTCGCCTCGTCAATCGCATACATCACCTCGAGTTCGCGGCCCTCGTGGTCGCCGATTTCCTTCTCGGTGTTTTCGATCTCGTGGCCGAGCGCCTGGTATTCGTCGTTCTTTTTGACGAGCGACTGCTGCGTCTTGTATTTCGCGAGCTTGGCCTCGGCGGCGCCGATGTCGTTTTCGAGGGCCTTCTTTTTCACCTCGAGATCGCGGACCTCGGTGCGGGCGGTCTCGATGGCGGCTTTTTCGGCGGCGATCTTGGCCTCGACGCGGGCGATGTCGGCGGGGACGGCCTTCAGTTGCGCCTCCAACCCCAGCCGTTTCATGTCGCGATCTTGGAGGATAAGGAGGGTGGCGACGACGGGGCTGGGCATTTCGCGCGGACGCTGGCCGCTACCCCCAGACCGGTCAAACGAATCCCTCGCTTAAAACCGAAAGGAACGCGGTTTCCGGGCCGATCTTTTCTCAAAAAAACCCTCGCGTCGGCGGAGGGTTCCCGGGAGATTTTTCCTTTCATTTTTCAACCCGCTCCGCGCTCAAAACTCCCTTCATGTCCGACCCGATCGACCCGTCTACGCCGCCCACCAACCAGCCGATCAGCCAGGCCTACGATTCGTCCCAACTCGGCAAGCTCGAGGGCCTCGAGGCCGTCCGCAAAAAGCCCGGCATGTATATCGGCGGCACCGATGAACGCGCGCTGCACCACTGCGTTTCCGAGGTGCTCGACAACTCCGTCGACGAACACCTCGCCGGCCACTGCTCGCGCATCGAGGTGAAGATCCACGTCGATGGCTCGATCAGCATCCGCGACAACGGCCGCGGCATCCCGGTCGACATCCATCCGCAATACAAAATCCCGGGTGTCGAGATGGTGCTCACCACGCTCCACTCCGGCGGCAAATACGGGCAGGGCGGCTACAAGTTTTCCGGCGGCACGCACGGCGTCGGCGCCAAGTGCGTGAACGCGGTGAGCGAGTGGTTTGAGGTGGAAGTGTCTCGCGGCGGTGAGATCCATCACATGGAGTTCGAGCGCGGTAAGACGACGAAGAAGCTCGAAGTCATCGGCAAGGCAACTGGCACGGGGACGTTGATCACGTTCAAGCCGGACCCGGAAATCTTCCGTGAGACGGTGGAGTTCAAGGCGAACATCATCTCGCAGCGTTTGCGCGAGTTGGCGTTTTTGAATTCGGGGTTGGAGATTATTTTCGGTGATGAACGTCAGGCGACGGCGGAAGCGGAACGGTTTTTCTACAAGAACGGCACGGAAGAATTCGTCAAGCAGCTCAATAAAAACAAAGAGCCGCTGCATCCGAAGCCCATCGTGTTCCGCAAGGAGACGATAGAGA
>JBEANZ010000009.1:0-7375 GCA_041165185.1 Verrucomicrobiota bacterium
CCTGCGGGGAGATCGGGTTGGCCTCGTCGTAGCGGTCCCAGGAGGCGTCGTCGTTTTTGTGGAAAACTTTTCCGGCGGCGCCGGTGAAATAGCCGTGGCGGCGGAAATACGCGGGCAGATAGGTGGCGTCGGGCTGCGTGTCGCGCACGAGTTTGCCCTGCGCAAGCGCGCCGGTGGTCTCGGGACGGCGGCCGCTGAGGAACGATTCGCGCGACGGGCTGCAGAGCGGGAACTGGCAGTAGGCGCGATCGAAGCGGACGCCGCGCGCGACGAGGCGATCGATGTGCGGCGTGCGCGCGGCGGCGACGCCGAAGACGCCGAGGTCGGCGTTGAGATCGTCGACGGCGATGAGGAGGATGTTGGGCCGCGCCGCGAGGGCCGAGAGGGGGAGAAGGAGAGACAGGGAGACGGAGAGAAAGGACCGTCGCCCGGAAAGCCGGGATCGATGCAGCTGGATCATTTTTTCTTTTTTGCGGGTTTGCCGGGCTTGCCCGTGGCCAGGGCGACGGGCCAGTGCTCGCTCTCGGTGCGCGCGGTGCGGAAAAGCTCCTCGGCCCGGGCGACGAACTCGGGCCGCGCACCGGCGACGTCGCGCGTCTCGCCGGGATCCGCGCGCAGATCGTAAACCTGGATCGCGGCACCGGCCTCGTCGCGGACGGCCTTGAGATCGCCGACGCGGACAGCCTGGGAAAAAGTGGTCTGCACGTTTTCCCAGTAGAGATGGCCGGGACGGTCGCGGCGGCCGTCGCGGAGCGCGGGCATCACGTCGAGGCCGTCGAGGCCGGGCGGCGGCTGCGCGCCGGCGAGGGCGGCGGCGGTGGGCAGGAAATCCCAACCGCCCCACGGAAACTCGCTGCGCGTGCCAGCGGCGATCTTGCCCGGCCAGCGGACGATCATCGGGGCGCGGAGGCCGCCTTCCCAGAGCGAGCCCTTGAAGCCGCGGTAGCCGCGCGTGCTGCCGAAAAATTCCGGGATGCCGGCGCGGTTGGGCGCGCCGTTGTCGGAGCAGAAGAACACAACGGTGTTCTGCTCGAGGCCGAGCGTGCGGAGCTGATCGAGCACGCGGCCGATGCCGCGATCGAGCCGCGTGACCATCGCGGCGTAGGTGGCGAGCGGCGTCGGGTTGGCGTTCTTGCCACCGGCCGCCGTGACAGCGGGCTCGGGAAATTTTCCGAGGTATTCGGCGACGGCGTCGTCGGGGGCGTCGAGCTGCGCGTGCGGCGCGATGTAGGCGAGGTAGAGGAAGAATGGCCGCGCGCGGTTTGCGGCGATGAAATCGAGCGCCTCGTCCGTGAGGAAGTCGCTCGAGTATTGGCCGCGTTTGCCGCCGGCGTTCCCGGGGAGCGCGATTTCGGTTTCGTTTTTCCAGATCGTCTCGGGGCGATGGAACTCGGCGAGGTCGTTGTTGAGGTAGCCGAGGAAGCGGTCGAAACCCTGGCGGTTGGGGACGCCCTCGTTGCCGGGTTCGCCGAGGCCCCATTTGCCGGAGAGCGCGGTGGCGTAGCCGGCGGACTTGAGAACCTCGGCGACGGTAACGGTCGCGGCCGGGAGCGGGACGCGCTGCACGCCGGCCTTGCCATGGTTGCCGCGGATCGGCGTGTGGCCGGTGTGTTGGCCGGTCATCAGCACGCTGCGCGTGGGCGAGCACACGGAGCCACCCGCGTAGTAATGATCGAAGCACCGCCCCTCGGCGGCGAGGCGGTCGAGCGCGGGGGTGCGGATTTTTTTCTGGCCGAAGGGCCCGATGTCACCGGGCCCGAGGTCATCGGCCATGATGTAGATGATGTTGGGTTTCGCCGGTGCGGAGGCGGGCGCGGCTGAGAGTGAAACGACAAGGCCGTGACACGCGGAGGCCGCGGAGAGCGCGGAGAGGAGAAGTCGACGGAGGGAGGGCATGGAGGGGTGGATTGACGGCGGGGGAGAAGAGCGCAGAGTCAGCGCGTCATGAATGCGAGTGAAACGAAGCCAGCGACGACGGCCACCGAGGCGGCGGAATTGCCGCTGGCGGAGCGGCTGGCGTTGGCGCAGGAAATTTTGGCGACGCCGAAATTTCGCGCACTTTGTTTTTGGAACTGGCCGGCCGCGATCAATGTGACCGAGGACGCGTTGCCCGGCATCGCCCGCGCGCTACAGGTCCACGGCGGGCGCAACGGATTCCAACTCGGCGCGAAGCTATGCCCCACACCGCAATCCAGGAAAAAATATTTCGACTTCTCCGCGAGAACCGAAACCCCGAGAGCCACATAGCGGGCGCCTCGGCGTTGCACCGCGATCCGGGCTCGCCGCGGTTTTCGGGGGACATCGACCTGTTTCACGACGAGGTGCGGCTCGTGGCGGAAAACGCGCAGCGGGATTTCGCGACGATGCGCGCCGCCGGTCTCGCGGTCGAGTGGGCGACGCGCAGCGAGACGTTTCACCGCGCGTGGGTGACGATCGGCGACGAGCGGCTGAAGCTGGAATGGGTCTTCGACTCCGCATTTCGGTTCTTTCCCGTCGAGCCCGATCCGGTGCTGGGCTACCGGCTGCATCCCGCCGATCTTGCGACGAACAAGATGCTCGCCGCCGCCGGGCGCCGGGTGATCCGGGATTTTCTCGACGTGCTGCACTTGCACGAAACGTATCTTTCGCTCGGCGCGCTGGCGTGGGCGGCGACCGGCAAGGACCCGGGCATGAGCCCGCTCTTCATCCTGAACGAGCTGGTGCGCACGAGCAAATATCAGCCGAAGGATCTCGAGGACGTGACGCTGGCGCGGCCGATTTCGCTCGTGGAACTGAAACAGAAACTGCTCGGCGCGGTGCGCGAGGCGGAAGAACTGATCGGGCGGCTGCCGGCGAGCGAGGTCGGGTGCCTCTACCTCGACGCGGCGGGGAAGGTCGTGACGCCTGATCCGGAGGCGGCGGGGTTTGCGGGATTGACGCGGCATTTTGGTTCGCTGCGCGGGAGCTGGCCGCGCGTGGTCGAAGACGAAAACGAGGGAGACGGGAGATAGGAGAGCGGAGGCGGAAGATGGGACGGGTGTTGGGTTGGGCGCGCGGTGGCGGAATTATTTTCGGATCACGACGAGGGATTGGGCGGGGCAGCCGATGAAGTGGTCGCGGGCGCCGGGGGTGAGGGTGAGGACGACGGTGCGGTTGTCGGCGGCGGTGGGGAGCGCGGTGAGCGACAACGCGATTGACGAAGCGCCGGCGGGAAAAGTCGCGGTGCCGGTGAGCGGGGCGAAATCGCGATCGACGGTGGCGTCGCCGGAGATCGTGTAGCTCACGGTGAGCGCGGCGGCGAGGTTGCCGGTGCGGGTGAGGCGCCAGGCGCCGGGGGTGTTGGAGGAGACGCGGGCGCGGGAGGAGGTGGCGGCGATGAAGACGATGTTTGCGCCCTCCTTCGCCAAGGCTACGGAGGGTGACCTGCGGTCAGTGTTGTTGAGGTAGTGCTCGAGGTTGGTGTAGCCGCTGGGCGTGAGGGCGCGGGAGTCGGTAGGGCTTTTCGGGTCGAGGCCGAATTGGGTTTCCCAGAAATCGGGGAGGCCGTCGCCGTCGGTGTCTTTCGGCGCGGGAAGCGAACGGTAGTCGGGCCAACGTTGTTCGAGAGGAAGATCGGTTTCCTTGCCGATGACTTTGCCGGTGCCGGTGCGGATTTGGTGGGCGATGCGCTCGTCGACGGCGTCGCGCGACGGGAGCGTGGCGCCGGCGTTTTCTAGGTTGGCGGCGTGGGCTTCGGCGGCGCTGTGCGTCGTGATAGCGGAAACGTCGAACGGCTTTTCGATCCGCAGCTCGGGGGAGAATTTCATTTTCCCGTCGTAGAGGACGCCGCGCCAGTTGTCGGCGGCGATGGCGGGGAAGCCGTGGATTTCGTTGCCCGCGGCGTGGAGCTGGGCTCCCTGGCTTTTGCCGACGAAGGTGAACCAGTGGCCGGTGAGCTGCGGCTGCGTGCTCGGGCCGGCGCGATAATAGTTGCCCACGAAATTCATTCGGATCGGGTGGCCGCCGGTGTGCGAGAAGGCCTGGATGGAGTCGTAGACGGTGTTGTTGCGGAAATCGACGACGACGGGCGGCGTGCCGCTGCCGTCGCCGGCACTGCATTGCGGCGTGCGGCGGCGGTGGTGCGCGAAGATACTGTGGTGTATGCCGACGCGCGCATCGACCGCGGCGCCGCCGAAGAGCGAACCGTAGGCGTGGTTCGGCGGCGTCTGCTTGGGGTTCGCGTAGTCGAGCGCCTCGGCAGCGAAGCAATACTGCGCATGCACGCGATCAATGTGGCCGGAGATCGTGAAATTCTCGTCGGTGGCCCACGACGCGGAGACGTGGTCGAGGATGATGTCGTGCGCGGGTTGGAGTTTTTCGCCGGCGGCGATGCGCTCCTTCGCCGCCGTTTCCTTCTCGGTGCCGGCAAACTTCGGCTTCACGTAGGAAGGATCCTTCACGTTGATCTCGACGGCGTCGTTGGCGTCGCCCTCGGCGATGAAGCCACGCCGCACGCGCAGGTGGCGGATGATGATGTTCGAGGCGTCGATGGTGAGCTTGCCGCCCTTGAGGCAGATGCCTTCGCCGGGCGCGGTCTGGCCGGCGATGGTGAGATTCGGCTGCGTGATCGCGAGCACGCCGCCCTTGAGCTTGTCGCCCTTGCCCTGTGTGAGATCGATGATGCCGGAGACGTCGAAGACGATGATGCGGTTGGGCGCGCTCACGGCGTCGGCGAGCGAGCCGGGGCCGGTGGCGTTGAGCGTGGTAACGTGGAAGACCTCGCCGCCGCGTCCGCCGCTGGCGAACGCGCCGGGGCCCTCGGCGCCGGGGAATGCGGGGAGCGCAGCCGCGGCGGCTGCGCAGGAGAGGGAGAGAAGTAGACCCGCCGTCGCTGCTGCGCAGCTATGGCGAGGTGCGAGGTGAGAAAGGAACCGACGTAGGGTCATCGTGAGTGGGTGGAGGGCGGGTCGGAGACCCTGCCCTACTTTTCGGAGGCGTAGGCGGCGGCGAGATCGGCGATGCGGGCGGCGGTGGCGTCGCCGCGGTGGAAGATGAGGCGGTAGCGGAGCGTGAGCGAGCCGCCGGCGGGGATGATGTGATCGCCGAGGGTAGGCTGGTCCTTGAGTTTTTCGAAATCGTGCCGGCCGAAAGGATTCGCGGAGAGGAGGCCGTAGTCGCGGGCGTGCCACCACGTGGGGTGGCGGAAATTTTTCGGATGCTCGAGGAGCGCGACGCCGATCACGCGTCCGTCGGGGAGCGGGCCGGAGTAGTCGGCCCACGCGGCGCGTTTGCCCCAGGCGGGGATGCCGGAGTCGCCGGCGGAGTTGAGGAGCGTGCCGGTGCCGGGGCGCTTGTCTTTGTTTTTCCCGTGCGTGACGCGGAGGGCTTCATTTACGCGGACGGCCATCGTGCCTTCCTCGGTGTCGCCGAGCGTGACGGCGCCATGCGTGGCGCGGAGTGTGACCTCGTAGTCGAGGATCGTGCCGGCGGCGGTGCGCGTGATGCGGATCGCGGTTTCGTCGGTGAGGAGGGTTTTCGCTTCGGCGGTTTGCCAGAGCTGGCGGAGACGGAGGAGGCCGGTGGGGCCGGCGCGGGTTTCGAGGATCGAGTCGAGGACGATGCGGCCGGTTTTCTTCTCGGGGATTTCGCGCCAGAGATCGTGGCCGTTGACGGCGCCATGGGCGAACCAGACGCCGCGGTGCCAGTCGTGGTCGGGGACTTCGGCGGGGTTTTTCTTGAAAGGGAAATCGCGCGTGTAGCTCGTGCCGTCGCCGTCGAGGATCGGGTAGAGGCAGGGCTTGGGCCAGCCGGCGTGGATGTAGTCGGAGAAATGTGCGCCGCCGATTTCGATCCGGATGCGGTCGGGCTGGCGGGTGAAGGTGACCTCGGGGGCGGCGGCGAAAGCAGGCCAAGGCAGGAGGTCTGCAAAAAGGCACAGAAGGCGCAAAAAGTAATTCATAGTCGGAAGAGTCTTCGTGCGTTGCCGGAGAGGATTTTTTGCTCGGTGGCGGCGGGGAGTTTCAGGCTGAGGAAGGGATCGAGGATTTCCTTGGGCTGCACCCACGGGTGATCGCTTGAGAAGAGGAGTTTGTCGGGGCCGCTGAAATCGATCGCGAAGCGCATCGCCTCCGGGAGCGGGGAGACGATGTCCATGTAGATGGAGCGGACGTAGTCGCTGGGCTTGCGCCGGAGATTCTGCGGGCCGCGTTTGAGCACGGTGACTTGGTGATCGAGGCGGCCGACGATGTAGGGGAGCGTGCCGCCGAGGTGGGGGCAGACGAGTTTCAGCCTAGGAAACTCGTCGAGGATGCCCGACATCAGGAGGCGCGTGAGCGCGATGGTGTTGTCGAACATGTTTCCAAGCGTGCTCGTCATCTCGTAGGCCTTCACGAGATCGGTCGTGATGGGTTTGGCGGGATGGAGCAGCACCGGGAGGTCGAGCTCGACGGCCCGGGCGAAGAGCGGGCGAAACTCGGGCTCGTCTGGGAATTTGCCGGCGAGGTTCGTGTAGAGGAGCCAGCCTTTCATCCCGAGTTTTTTGACGCAGCGGTCGAGTTCGGCGAGGGCGGCGCGGATGTCCTGCGTGGGCAAAACGCAGAGACCGAAGAAACGCGCGGGGTGTTTTTGCGCGAGGCCGGCGATGTAGTCGTTGCAAAGCTGCGCGACGGCGGGGCCGTCGGCGCCGAACCACTCGGGGCCGGGGTCGTTGATCGAGAGGGCGGTGAGGGCGATGCCCGACGCGTCCATCACGGCCAGCTTGTTGGCGACATCGGTGTAGAGCGGCGGGACCTTGCGCAGCCAGTCACCCATCTGAAGATAGCGCGTGCCGTCGCGCGTGAAGACGCGCGGATCAGTGGCGCGCTTTTCCATGAGCGTGAGAAGATCGGGGACGAAGAGGTGGGACTGGCAGTCGATGGTGCCGGCGGGCGCGGGCGAAGGAGGCGAAGGGACGGCGACGGACGAGGCCGAAGCGGCGGACGAAAGGGATGGAATCGCGCTGGCGGCGGCTGTCGCGGCGAGGAATTGGCGGCGAGTGACGTTGGGCATGGGGCGGGGCGAGGGCGGGTCGGAGACCCTGCCCTACTTTTGCGTGAGCCACGCGACGAGCGCGGCGAGATCAGCGGCGGACATCGTGCGGTCGAAGGGCGGCATGGCGGAGACGGGGAGGGTTTCTTCCTTCACGATTTCGGTGCGGGTGATTGTGGCCGTTTGGTTGTCGGGCTGGACGATCACGAAGTTGCTCTGGCCTTCCTCGAGGATGCGGCCGGCGAGGGTTTTTCCGTCGCGCAGCGTGTAGGTGTGAAGCGCGAAGCCCTCGACGATCTCGGCGCTGGGCTCGAGGATGGAGCGGATGACGCGCTCGGTGTTGCCGCGCGCGCCGAGCTGATTGAGCTCGGGGCCGAACGCGCCACCCTCG
>JBEANZ010000010.1:0-7483 GCA_041165185.1 Verrucomicrobiota bacterium
TCGCCGGCGTGCCGTCGCGATTTTCACGCGAAAGCACAAACGGACATCCGCAAGCATTCGCGCGTGTGCCGCGCGACGGCACGCCGGCGAGCGGCGGCCCTACGGCGCGGCGCGGCTCGCCGCGCCCTCAACCCCAAATCGTCCGCTGCAAAAACCAATACACCCCCGCCAGCGTCACCACAGCCGACAGCGCGGGCACACCGCGCGCGACGAATTTCTCGTTCTTCCGCAGCCGCCACACGATTGGCAACACCACCGCCGCAATTGCGATTTGGCCGAGTTCCACGCCGGCGTTGAAGGTGAACAACGGCAGCGCGATCCCGCCGCCGCCCGTGCCGCCGCCGACGCCGAGCTCGCGCAGCACGCCCGCGAAACCGAACCCGTGGATGAGGCCGAACACGAACGTCAGCGCCCAGCGCCCGCGCGGCTCCGCGCCGCGGCGCACGATGTTTTCCACGCCGACGTAGACAATCGAGGCCGCGATGGCGGGCTCGACGTAGCGGCTCGGGAGGTTGACGAGGTCAAAGGTCGCGAGCGCAAGGGTGAGCGAGTGCGCGAGCGTGAAACACGAGATGATCGCCACGCTGGAGCGGAAGCTCCGACACACGATGAGCAGCGAAAACAAAAACAGCAGGTGATCGTAGCCCGTCCAGATGTGCTCCACGCCGAGCCGCACAAACGCCCACGCCGTCGGCGCAATCGCGTTGGCGTGCGGAGGCGCGCCGGGCGCGGGCTCGCGGGGCGCCTCCGATCCTGCGGAGGCGGCAGCGGCGGCGGCGCCGAAGGGCGCGCCGCCGGCCAGCGGCACGTCGAGTGCGTCCTCTTTCGCGCTCAGGAGTTTTTTCGCGACGGTGATTCCGGCGCGGTCGCCGATGATGACGAACTGGCGGTGACCCGGCGGGAGCGCGCCGAGCTTCACGGCGCGCAGGGAAACTGTTTCCCCGCCGGACGCCGGACGCGGAAATTCCACGGTGAAACTTACGGCGTCGTTTTCGAGCAGTTGCACGCGCGGCCGGGCCGGCGCGAGCAGGACGCCGCCGACGCGCGCCTCCCAGAGCTCCGCCGCCGCCGCCTCGAGCAGCGGATGCACCCCCACGAATTCCGCCGGCGTGAGCTTGCCCGCCGGGCGCGCGTCCGGCGGGAGGAGTTGCAGCGCATCGCCCGGCGCGAAGCCGGTGATGAGTTCGAGCGCGTCGGCGCGCACGAGGCCCGTCACCGAGCTGATGCCCGGATCGTGCGCGCGGACCGTCGCGACGAGGACCGCGAGCAACGCGACGAGTCGCGTGACGCGGCGGCTCATGAGGCGGCGAGTTGCCCGCGCCAGGCCTGCCACGCGCGCGCGCCGAGCCAGAGCAGGCCGGTGCAGCCGGACGGGCTCGCGATGCGTTCGTGGCGTGTGCCCGCCGCCGCCTCGTAGAAATCGCCCGCGCCGAGCCGCCGCCCCGCCATCGTGAGATCGCCGCTGAGGACGAGGCCGCGTTCGTCGGCGGCGTGCGTGTGATCGGGAAACACCGCGCCCGGCTGCATCTCGACAAACACGAGCGCCGTGTCGCGCGCCGCATCGACGGTGATTTCGCGCAGCCGCACGCCGGGCAACGGCACGGGCAGCCAGGCGGCGTCGGCGTCGCCCGCGGCGAGGGCGGCGAAGCGCCAGCCGGCGGTGGGCGCGGCGGGATTTTTTTTCGGCGCGGCGGCGGCGGCTTGCGCGGCGTGGACGCGCGCGAGCAGCGTGCGTCTCACGGCGGGCGAGGGTGCGGGCGCGACGGGGGCGGCGAGCGTGAGCAGAGCGGTGGCGCGGGCCTCGGCGCGCGCGGCGAAGACATCGGCGGGCGGGGTGCCGGCGGCGCGGCGGGGGCGGGAGAGTGTCTTGGCGCTCATGGTGGTTCCGTGGTCGGGAGGTGGAGTGGAGAGCAGAGTGGGGGGAGAGCTGAGTCGGGGCCGGGGAGCTGAGAGCTGAGAGTTGAGTGTTGAGTGATCGATCCTCGGAGTGAGGTGCGAACGCGGTCGCGGGGCGGTGGCGTGGATCGTTTGGTTTTGTTCTCAGCTCTTCGCTCTCGGCTCTCAGCTTGATGCTGTGGGCTTAGTTGAGGCCCGCGGCGTCGAGGCGCGCGAGGGCGGGTTTGAGTTTGGCGAGGCCGCGCCGGATGCGGGCCTTCACGGTGCCGACGGGCGCGCCGAGCGCGGCCGCGATCTCGAGGTGCGTGAGGCCGTCGAAAAACGCCAGCGCGATGGCGCGGCGCTCGTCGGGGCCGAGGCGCGCGAGACCGGCGCGCACGGCGGCGCCGCGTTCGTCGGCGCCGAGGGCGTCGGCCCCGAGCGGCGCGGCAAACTCGTCCTCGCCAAACGCGCCCTGCGCCTCGGCGATGCGTTGGAGGTGGCGGGAGTTGGCGCGGAGGCGGTCGATGGCCTTGCGGCGCGCGATCGTGGCGATCCAGCCGAAGGGCGAGCCAAGCTCGGCGCGGTAGTCGGGCGCGCGTTCCCAGATTTGCCAGAACGCCTCCTGCAAAATCTCCTCCGCCTCCGCGCGCGAGCGGACGATGCGCACGACGAGCGAGAAAATCGGCCGCGCCATCCGGTCGTAGAGCGCGGCAAACGCGGCCTCGTCGCGCAGGGCCACGGCGCGGAGCAGGGCGGCGTCATCGGGTTCGGCGGCGAGGGCGGGGCGCATGCGGGGTGAGTTCATAGGCTGCCACTGCCGGAGATCGCACGCGGGAAATTAATCCCGCGCGGAAGAAATAATTGCATCCGCGCGCCCGTTGGCGGCGAAGGGTCGTTTACGTGCGGTGTGGCGCGGGGATGGGGCTGACCGCGGCGGGCTTCGCCGCGCGCGGTCCAGCGCGACCGTTCGACTCCTGTGGGCACGGACGCCCGTCACCACGATTTTGTTCCGCCGTAGCGCGACGCTCAGCGAGCGGCCAAGCGAAAGTAACGGCGGAAAAAAACAGCACCAACGTCTCAACGCGCGGATCCCCGCACCGGAGCAACTCCACCGCTCCCGTATCAACGAGCAACGGAACGGGACATCGCTTGAGCGCGCACCACCGCGAGGTTTTTGAGCAGCCAATCTCCCGAGGCATCCAGCTCGGGATGGGAACAGCTGCGCCAGAAATACGCCGCCTTCGGTTGCGCCGCGGGACGCTTCGGGCGCTCGCGGGCGGGGCGTTTGGCGACGAGCGGCATGGCGCGATGGTTCTTGGGCGGCCGGCGATATCAACGCGTGGGGTCACGCATCGCGCGGCTGGTGACGGCCGTGTCACCCGTGCAGGTAGCCCATCAGCAGGTTCTCCAGATACTCCTGCTTGCCCGAGCGCGGCGTGGGTTCGCCGAGTTTGCCGAGGACGAGTTTCTCGAGTGACTTGAAGTTGGCCTTGCCCGTCGCGATGTCGCGGCCGAAGCCGCCGTCGAAACTCGCGTAGCGGTCCGCGACGAACTTCTCGAATTTCCCCTCGGCGAGGATCCGGTGCGCGAGTTTGAAGGCGAGCGCGTAGGCGTCCATGCCGCCGATGTGCGCGTGGAAAAGATCCTCGGCGTCGATGCTGGGGCGGCGGAGCTTGGCGTCGAAGTTGAAGCCGCCGCTCCCGAGGCCGCCGGCGCGCAGGATGGAGATCATCGCGAGGGTGAGCTCGCGCACGTCGGTGTTGAACTGGTCGGTGTCCCAGCCGAGGAGGAGATCGCCGGCGTTGGCGTCGATCGAGCCGAGCATGCCCGGCGCGGCGGCGACCTCGATTTCGTGCTGGAAGGTGTGGCCGGCGAGCGTGGCGTGGTTGGTCTCGATGTTGAACTTGAAATGTTTCTCCAGCCCGAACGTCCGCAGGAACGCGATGCCGCTCGCGACGTCGAAATCATACTGGTGTTTCGTCGGCTCCTTCGGCTTCGGCTCGATGAGAAACTGGCCCGTGAAGCCGATGCTCTTCGCGTAGTCGACGGCCATGTGCAGGAACGCCGCGAGGTGCTCCTGCTCGCGCTTGAGGTTGGTGTTGAGGAGCGTCTCGTAGCCCTCGCGGCCGCCCCAGAAGACGTAGTTTTCGCCGCCGAGTTCGAGCGTGGCGTCCATCGCGGACTTCACCTGCGCGGCGGCGTAGGCGACGACGTGCGCGTCGGGATTCGTCGCGGCGCCGCTCATGAAGCGCGGGTTCGAAAATAAGTTCGCCGTGCCCCAGAGCAGCTTCACGCCGGTCGCTTTTTGGAGCGCCTTCGCGTGCGCGACGAGCGCGGCGAGATTGCGGTTCGACTCGGCGAGCGTGCGGCCCTCGGGCGCGATGTCGCGATCGTGGAAACACCAGAAGGGCGCGCGGATTTTTTGGAAAAACTCGAACGCCGCATCCATGCGCACCTTTGCGACGGAGACCGGGTCCTTTCCTTTTTCCCACGGGCGCACGATGGTGCCGGGCCCGAACGGATCGCCGCCGGTCCCGCGAAACGCGTGCCAGTAGGCGATCGAGAAGCGCAGGTGCGCGCCCATCGTTTTCCCGTCGATCACCTCGTCGGGATTGTAGTGGCGGAACGCGAGCGCGTTCGCCGTGCCGGTGCCTTCGAAGGCGATGGTCTGGATGTTCGGAAAATGGGATTTGGATTTGGTCTTGGCCATGCGCCGAGGGAGCACTCGGGCGGGACCGGCGGCAAAACATTTTTGCGGGTGTGAACCCGGGCCGCATGGTGAACCGTGCCGCGCGCCGATTTTTTCCCACGATAGTCGTGGACGAGGCGTCCCGCCTCGTGCCTTGCTCGCGCCGCCCTGAGGCGAGACGCCTCAGCCACGACTCGCCCCAGCGCCGGGTCTTCACCCCCACCCCCCGTCCGTCCTCCCGCCCCATGCGTCTCATCCGCCCGGTTTTCCCCCTCGCCCTCGCCGCTCTCGTTCTCGCCACCGCCATCGCCTGCTCGGTTCCCGCGCGCGCCGCCACCGAAGCCCAGCGCCGCGAGCATCTCGCCTGGATGCTGAAAAATCTCCCCGACGTCCCCACGTGGACCGAGTGGCAGAAAAAAACCGGCGCGCTCCCGCCCGATTTCGACGCGCTCCCCTCTGCGAACTTCCTCCCCGACCCTTTCAAGTTTCACGACGGCCGCGCCGTCGCCATGCCGGCCGATTGGCCCGCGCGCCGCGCCGAAATCAAGAAACTCTACGAGCGCCACATCCTCGGCACGCTCCCGCCGAAACCGAAACTCGACCGCATTGCACCCGTCGGGGAGCCCGCGAAATTCCCCGGCTACGCCACGCGCACCGTCACGCTCCACTACGGCCCCGAGCAGAAAATCTCCTCGCAAGTCACGCTCACGCTCCCCGACGGCCCCGGGCCGTTTCCTGTCGTGATCGGCGGAGGGAGCTGGGCCGCGTCGCTCATCCGCCGCGGCTACGCCGTGTGCGAGTTCCCCTCCTCCGTCGATCAGGAGACCAACCTCCAGCAACTGTATCCCGGCTTCGATTTCGCCACGATGGCGCAGCGCGCGTGGACCGTGCAGCTCGTCGTCGACTACCTCCTCACCGTCCCCGAAATCGATCGCGCCCGCATCGCGCTCACCGGCTACTCGCGCGGCGGCAAGATGGCGCTCACCGCCGCCGCCTTCGACGACCGCATCGCGGCCGTCGTCGCCGGCAGCACGGGTGTCGGCGGCGTGACCGCATGGCGGCTCGCCGGCGAGCGCGGCATGGGCGAGGGCGCCGAGTCCACGACGCGGATGTTTCCGCTGTGGTTTGCGCCGCAGCTCCGTTTCTTCGCCGGCCACGAGCACCGCCTGCCTGTCGACGCGAATCTCCTCATGGCCCTCGTCGCCCCGCGCGCGCTGCTCCACAACCACGGCCTCAACGACGAGGTCGCCAACGTCTGGGCCAACGAGCAGGCCCACGCCTCCGCGCTCCGCGTCTACACCGCGCTCGGAAAACCGGAACGCCTCGGCATTTTGCGCAATCCAGGCTTCCACGGCGCCAACGACATCGAGGCCAACATCGACTGGCTCGACGTCCAGTTCGGCCGCACGTCCCGCACCTGGAAAAACGATCTACTCTACCCGTGGAGTTTCGACGTGTGGCGGAAAACTCCCGTGGCCAAAGTCGATCTCGCGAAATTCCCCGCGAACCCCGCGCCCAAATCCCCCGCCGAAACCCGCGCCGCCATCACCGCGCTCCTCGGCGAGACGCCGACGAAATACGTCCCGCCCGCCGGCGGTCGCGGCTTCGGTGGCGGCGCTGGACGCGGCGGCGCGACCTCCACCGCCACGAAACCCGTCGCTAATCCCGGCCAGCTCGCGCCCGATGTCGCCGGCTGGGTCATTGCGCGCAACAGCGCCGAGTTCGGCTGGCGCGATCCGGATCGCGCAACCGCCGACTCGCGTCGCCTCCGCTTCGGCAGCGGCCTCACCGGTGATCTTTATTTTCCAGCGAACACGCCCGCCGACAAAAAACTCCCCGCCGTCATCTGGCTCCACGGCTACAGCTACCCGCTCGGCTACATGTGGGTTTACCGCCGCGACGTGCATCCCATCCTCGCACTCGTGCAAGCCGGCTACGCCGTCCTCGCGTTTGACCAGTGCGGCTTCGGCTCCCGCCAGGCCGAAATCGGCCCTTTCTATGATCGTCATCCCCAGTGGTCGCAGCTCGGCAAGATGATCGACGACACCCGCGCCGCGATCGACGCGCTCGAAAAAGACGCCGCCATCGACGCCGCGCGCATCTCGCTCTTCGGCTACACCCTCGGCGGCGCCGTCGCGCTGCACACCGCGGCGCTCGACCCACGTGTGAAAGCCGTCGTCTCAATCAGCGGCTTCACGCCCATGCGCACCGACACCGCCGCGCGCCCCACCGGCGGCCTCGCGCGCCCCACCGGCGGCCTCGCGCGCCTCAGCGTCGAGCGCCCGCTCGCCCCGCGCCTCGGCCTCTTCATCGGCCGCGAGGCGCAGCTCCCCTACGACTACGACGATCTCCTCGCCGCCATCGCGCCGCGCCCCGTGCTCGTCGTGCAGCCCACGATGGACCGCGACGCCACGCCCGCCGATGTGCGCGCTGCCGTGATGCAGGCGCGAAAAGCTTACGCCCAACACAACGTCGCCGACAAACTCACGCTCGACGAGCCGCACGACTACCAACGCCTCCCCGCCGCCACGCAGTCCCGCGCGATCGAGTGGTTGAGAGCTAGAGAATAGCGGCCCGTTTCGAGCGTCGCGTTGACCCGCGGCGGAAAAAGTAGGGCCGGGTCTCTGACCCGCCCTTTTGCGCGTTGAACGCTGAGTGTTCGCTCAGAGGGCGGGTCAGAGACCCTACTTTCAAACCGCGACAGCTTGGGTGTTGAGCGGGCCGCCGAGCCGCGGGGAAAAGTGCGGCGTCGAGCCGGTGCACGCCAAATTTTTCCAGCCCATCGCGCGATTCTTCGCGGCGGGATCGGCGGCTGCGCCGTGCGTCGGCGCGCTGCGCGAGGAAGATTTTTTCACTGACGCCCGGCGGCTGGCGTCCCTGCGGCCACTCGTCGCGCGGGGGCCTGCGTCCGCGTGC
>JBEANZ010000011.1:0-5514 GCA_041165185.1 Verrucomicrobiota bacterium
CAGCTTATCCATGTCGCGGAAATCCGAATTGCCGGCGGCGGCGAAGCCCATCGTGCCTTGGCGCTGGATGAGTGCGGCGCCGACGTTCGTCGTCATGATGATGATCGGCTTGCGGAAATCCACGGTGCGGCCGAGCGAATCGGTCAGGCGGCCGTCCTCCATGATCTGCAGGAGGAGCTGGAGCGCGTCCGGGTGCGCCTTCTCGACCTCGTCAAAGAGGATGACGGCGTAGGGCCGGCGGCGGACCGCCTCGGTGAGCTGGCCGCCTTCTTCGTAGCCGACGTAGCCGGGAGGCGAGCCGACGAGGCGCGAGACGGCGAATTTCTCCATGTATTCGCTCATGTCGATTTGGATGAGCGCGTCCTGGTTGCCGAACATCTGCGCGGCGAGCTGCTTCGCCATCATCGTTTTGCCGACGCCGGTCGGCCCGACAAACATGAACGACCCGATCGGGCGGCGCGGGTCCTTGAGGTCGGCGCGCGAGCGGCGGAGCGCACGGGCGACGGAGACGGCGGCGATGTCCTGGCCGATGACGGCTTTCTGGAGTTCGCCCTCCATCGAGAGAAGTTTCTCGTTGTCCTTTTTCTCCATGCGCGAGAGCGGGATGCCGGTCCAGTCGGCGACGACCTGCATCATGAGGTCCTCGTCGATGAGGACGCGCTTCTCGTCGCGCTTCTTTTTCCACTGCTCGATCACCTGCTCCTGGCGCGTGCGGAGCTGCTTCTCCTGATCACGGAACTTGGCCGCCTCCTCGAAGTGCTGATCGGCGATGGCTTTTTCCTTTTGCGCGCACACGCCCTCGATCTCCTTGGAGAGATTTTCGACGTCGGGCGGGCGGCTGAGGGCGCCAATGCGGGCGCGCGAACCGGCCTCGTCCATCACGTCGATGGCCTTGTCGGGCAGGAAGCGGCCGGTGATGTAGCGGTCGGAAAGTTTCGCGGCGGACTCCAGGGACTTGTCGGTGAACGTCGCCTTGTGGTGGTCCTCGTATTTGGAGCGGATTCCCTTGAGGATGAGAATCGTGTCGTCGATCGACGGCGCCTCGACCTTCACGGACTGGAAGCGGCGGTCGAGGGCGGAGTCCTTCTCGATGTATTTGCGGTATTCGTTGAGCGTGGTCGCGCCGACGCACTGCAACTCGCCGCGCGAGAGCGCGGGCTTGAAAATATTCGAGGCGTCCATCGCGCCCTCGGCGGCGCCGGCGCCGACGATGGTGTGCATCTCGTCGATGAAGATGATGATGTTTTTCGAGCGGCGGATCTCGTCCATCACGGCCTTGATGCGCTCCTCGAACTGGCCGCGGTATTTCGTGCCGGCGACCATGAGGGCGAGGTCGAGGGTGATGACTTTCTTGTCGAGGAGGATTTCCGGCACGAGGCCGTTGGCGATTTCCTGCGCGAGGCCCTCGACGATGGCGGTCTTGCCCACACCGGCCTCGCCGATGAGGACGGGATTGTTCTTCGTGCGGCGGCAGAGGATTTGGACGACGCGGCGGATCTCGTTCTTGCGGCCGACGACGGGGTCCATCTCGCCCTTGCGCGCGAGCTCGGTGAGATCGCGGCCGAAGGCTTTCAGCGCGGGCGTCTTCACTTCCTTCTTGTCCTCGGCCTGCGCGCCGGGGCGTTGCGCGGCCCCGGCGGCGGCGCCGGCCGTTTCCTCGCCACCCTCGCTCGCGCCACTGGAGAACTGCGGATCGAGTTCGCGGAGGATTTCCTGACGGGTGCGCTCGATGTCGATGTCGAGGGACTTCAGGACGCGCGCGGCGACACCCTCGCCCTCGCGCAACAGCCCGAGCAGCATGTGCTCGGTGCCGACGTAGGAATGGTTCAGCGCCTTGGCCTCCTTGCCGGCGAGGGCGAGGACTTTTTTCACGCGCGGCGTGTAGGGCACGGAGCCCTGCGGCGCGGTCGTCTCCTGACCGGTGCCAACCTGTTTCTCGACGGCGCCGCGCACGGTCTCAAGATCGAGGCCCATCTTTTGAAGCACGCTGACGGCGACGCCCTGGCCGAGCTTGATCAACCCCAGCAGGATGTGCTCGGTGCCCACGTAATTGTGGTGGAAGCGGTCGGCTTCCTTGCGGGCGTATTGGAGCACCTGTTGGGCGCGCGGCGTGAAATTGTTCATCGGTTCCGAGGACATGGTGGGAAAGCGGGGAGCGGGTTAGTTCTTGCCGTTGGAAAAATCAAACTCGGGCCGGGCGAACACCGCGAACTCCGCGCGCAGCCGCGCCGCGCGCAACAGATCGCGCTGGCCGGGTTCGCACTCGCCCTTCTGCGCGTGTTGCAGGTGGCCCGGCTGCGCCTCGATGAAGAGCCGGTCGATCACGCAGCGCTGCGCGTCGGGAAACACGCCGAGGTCGATGCCGAGGCGGACCAGCGAGAGGAGGTTCATTGCCTCGCTCGACGACAGGAGGTGCGAGTTTTGCAGGATGCCGTAGGCGCGGCCGATTTTGTCGAAGAGTTTCGCGGGATCGGCCTCGAGGAGTTTTTCCCGGGCGTTGAGTTCGTGCTCGACGATCGATTGGAGCACGCTGCCGAGGCGCTTGATGATGTCGGCCTCGGATTCGCCAAGCGTGGTCTGGTTGGAGATTTGAAAGATGCTCCCGCTCGCGTCCGAGCCTTCGCCGAACAGGCCGCGCACGACCATGCCGAGCTGGTTCACCGAGCGCACCACCTTCTCCATGAGGTTGGAAATCACGAGCGCCGGCAGGTGCATCATCGCGGAGGCGCGCATGCCGGTGCCGAGATTCGTCGGGCATGCGGTAAGGTAGCCGAGCGTCGGCGAGAACGCGTAGTCGAGCTGCTCCTCGAGCGCGGAGTCGAACTCGTTGATCGCGTTCCACGCTTTCTTGAGCTGAAACCCGGAGCGCAGCACCTGGATGCGCAGGTGATCCTCCTCGTTGAGCATCACGGCGATGGTCTGGTCCTTGTTGATGACGACGCCGGCGTCGCTCTTCGCGCCGCTCAACTCGCGGCTGATGAGGTGGCGCTCAACGAGGATTTGCCGCTCCAACTCGCTCAGCTCGCCGATGCCGACGTGCAGGCCGCGTTTCATCGCGGGCAGCGAGGCGACGGCCTGGCGGCAGCCCTCGAACACCGCGGCGCGTTGCGCGGGCTTGGCCCAACCGGGGAACGGCTGGCCGGCGAGGTTCCGCGCGAGCCGCACACGCGTCATGAGCACGATGGCGGTCTTGCTGCTCGCGGAATCGGTGAGTTCGGACGGCGTGGCGATGAGCGAGGCGATCGTCATGGGCTTAGCGGGCGGGCTTGGGCGCGGCGGCGGACGCCTGTTTCATCTGCATGATCGCGTCGCGCGCGCGCGCGGCGTCCTCGTAACGCTCCGCCTTGATCGCCGTGGTCAGGTCGAGCTCGAGTTTGCCCAACTGCTCGGCGAGCGACTTGCGCTCGACGGCGCGGAGCGGGACCTTTCCGGTGTGCGTCGTGCCCTTGTGCATGTTTTCGAGCATCGGCTCGACGACGCCCTTGAACGTCTCGTAACACGCCGCGCAGCCGAAGCGCCCGTGCTTCTTGAAATCGACCTGCGTAAACCCGCACTGCTCGCACCGCACGCCACCCGCGGTCGGCTCGGGGTTGAGCGAGGCCTTGAGCAACAGGTCCGCCAGCGAGAAGCCGCCCGGATCGGTCACGCCTTTCGCCGCCGCGCACGTCTCGCACAGGTCCACTTTGTGCACCTTGTTGTTTACGATCTGGGTGAGATGGACGGTCGCCGGCTTCGGGCAGAGATCGCATTTCAACGGGTTCGGCATGGAGGGAGTCGGGAGGTTTGCACGGACCATGCCAGAGAAGGTCTCGCTGGCAAGCGCGCGTGCGGTCACGCCCGCCGCGCGTCGCGCTGGCGCGGCGGCGGGCGCCCTCAGCGTAATCGTGTCGCACGCGGAAAACTTGAGCGGCGGCGCACGACCTTCGGAAAAAAACGCCGGGCGCGGCACCCTTGACGCGTGCGAACGCGACCGCTTCCGTGCGCCCGCGTCCCTGTTCCCTCCCCGCCTGCGTTCTCTCCCTTCGCCTCCCCTCCCCCGCATGAACCTCCGCTCCCTCGTCCGCTCTTCGGCCACGCGTGCGCTCGCGCTCGCGTTTGCGTTGAGCGTCGCGCCGCTTTTCGCCGCCGAAAAATCCGCGCCGACGCCGTCCGCCTCGAAGCCCCTCCGCGCGCTGCTCATTACCGGCGGTTGCTGCCACGACTACGAGGCGCAGGCGAAAATCCTCACCGAAGCCGCCAACAAGGCCGCCAATTTCCAGTGGACCGTCGTCAACGAGGGCGGCAAGGGCACGCGCGGCCAAATCCCGCTCTACGACAATCCCGACTGGGCGAAACCCTACGCCGTCGTCGTCCACAACGAGTGTTTCGCCGACACCGCCGACGCCGCCTACATCCGCAAGATCACCGCCGCGCACAAGGCCGGCACGCCCGCCATCGTGATCCACTGCGCGATGCACACCTATCGCGCGGCGACGTTTGACGACTGGCGCGAATTCCTCGGCGTCACCAGCCGCCGCCACGATCACCAGAGCCGCTACGCCGTCCGCCCGATCGTGAAGGCGCACCCGATCCTCGCCGGGTTTCCCGCGACGTGGACTTCGCCGATGGATGAACTCTACGTGATCGAAAAACTCTGGCCGACCGCGACGGCCCTCGCGCGTTCCACGAGCGAAACCGATGGCAAGGACTACCCCGCCATCTGGATCAACGACTACCACGGCACGCGCGTCTTCGGCACCACCTACGGCCACGGCATGGTCACCTGGCACGATCCGGTTTACGTGGACTACGTCGTGCGCGGGCTGCTGTGGGCGGCGGGGAAATAGCGGCGGTTGCCGTCGGAGATTCTTCGCCTCCGGTTCCGGCGCAGCCTCGACGCGCGCACAACCGCGCCGCGCGCGCAACAGGCTTGAGCCGCCCGCCGCGCGCGGCACGCTGCCGCGATGCCCCCACTCCTCCGCCTCCCCGCCCCGCGCGGCGCCGTGCTTCGCGCCGCCGTCGTTCTTCTCCTCGCCGTTTCGTTCGCGCCCGCCCGCGCCGCCGACGCCCCGAAAAAAATCGCGACCGTCGAGGGCCTCACCGAATACCAGCTCGAGAACGGCGCGCGCATCCTCCTCTACCCTGACCAGTCGCAGTCGCGCGTCAGCGTCAACATGACCGTCCTCGTCGGCTCGCGCCACGAGGGCTACGGCGAGACCGGCATGGCGCACCTGCTCGAGCATCTGGTGTTCAAGGGCACGCCGCGCCATCCGCTCGTGCCGAAGGCGCTCCAGGAACACGGCGCCATCTTCAACGGCAGCACCTCCGACGACCGCACCAATTACTACGAGACGCTCGCCGCCACCGATGCGAATCTCGAGTTCGCCATCGACCTCGAGGCCGACCGGCTCGTGAACAGTTTCGTGCGCCGCGAGGATTTGGTTTCCGAGATGACCGTCGTCCGCAACGAGTTCGAGCGTGGCGAAAACTCCCCCGCCCGCGTGCTCAGCGAGCGCATCTCGTCCGCCGCCTACG
>JBEANZ010000012.1:0-5732 GCA_041165185.1 Verrucomicrobiota bacterium
CGCGACGGCCCCATCAACCTCTCCGCTCGCACCCAACACTACGCGTCCCACCCCGCCGCCGCCCTGCGTTTCCTGCGTTCCGCCCACCCCACTTCATGACGCCATACCGGAATCCCGTGGCTCAAGGCCGGCGGCTCCGCGGTCGACGCGGCCATTGCCGCGAACGCCGCGCTCGGCCTCATGGAGCCCACCGGCTGCGGCCTCGGCGGCGATCTCTTCGCCATCGTGTGGGATGCGAAGACGAAAAAGCTCCACGGCCTCAACGCCTCCGGCCGCTCCCCGCTCGGCCTTTCCGCCGCGCAGATGCAGGCCGAACTCGCCAAGCTCGGTCGCACCACGATCCCGATCCGCGGGCTGCTCTCGATCTCGGTGCCGGGCTGCGCTGACGGCTGGTTCGAGCTGCACCGCAAATTCGGCAAACTCCCGCTGCGCGACGTGCTCGCGCCCGCGATCCGTTACGCCGAGGAGGGTTTTCCCTTCACACAGTTCATCGCCGGCTTGTGGCACACCGAGATCGAGGAGGCGAAACCGCTGCGGTTGCCCGGCGCGTTTCTCGAAACGTTCGCGTCCGGCGGTCCCGCGCCGCGCGAGGGCGAGATTTTCAAAAACGCCGCCCTCGCGCGCACGTTGCGTCTGCTCGCGAACGGCGGTCGCGACGCCTTCTACCGCGGCGAGATCGCCGAAAAGACCGACGCCTTCATGCACGCCCACGGCGGCTGGCTGCGGAAAATCGATT
This sequence comes from Verrucomicrobiota bacterium, assembly GCA_041165185.1. GTDB lineage: Bacteria > Verrucomicrobiota > Verrucomicrobiia > Opitutales > Opitutaceae > JBEANZ01. The sequence continues at coordinate 737 of JBEANZ010000012.1, forward strand.
TCGAGAAGCACAGCTCCACGTGGGTCGATCCTGTGTCGGTTAACTACCGCGGCTACGACGTGTTCGAGATGCCGCCCAACACGCAGGGCATCGCCGCGCTCCAGATGCTCAATCTCCTCGAGCCATTCGATCTCGCGCGCTCCGGCTACAACTCGCCCGACACGCTGCACGTCATGATCGAGGCGAAGAAACTCGCGTTCGAGGACCGCGCAAAATTCTACGCCGATCCCGCGTTCGCCAAAATTCCGCTCACCGGCCTCCTCTCGAAGGACTACGCCGCCGTGCGCCACAAGCTCATCGATCCGGCGCGCGCCGCCACGGCCGTCGACGCCGGCAATCCCGCGCTCGGCGCCGGCGACACGATTTACCTCTGCACCGCCGACGCCGAGGGCAACATGGTCTCCCTCATCCAGAGCAATTACATGAACCTCGGCTCGTTCATCGCCGTGCCCGGCCTCGGTTTCGGTTTTCAGGATCGAAACGTGATGTTCGCCACGCACGACCCCGCGCACGCCAACGCCTACGCGCCCGGCAAGCGCCCGTTTCACACGATCATCCCGGGCTTCGTGCTGAAGGACGGCCAGCCGTGGCTCGCGTTCGGCGTGATGGGCGGCTCCGTCCAGCCGCAGGCGCACGTGCAGGTGCTCGTGAACCTGATCGATTTCGGGATGAACGTGCAGGAGGGCGGCGACGCCGCGCGCTGGCGCCACGAGGGTTCGTCGAACTACGACCAGCCGCAGCAACGCAACGGCGGCCAGGTCTTCGTCGAAAGCGGCGTGCCCGCCGCCACTGCCGACGCCCTCGCCGCGCGCGGCCACCGCATGAGGCCCGTCACCATCGACACCGGCTTCGGCGGCTACCAAGCGATCCGTTGGGACCCGGTGAACAAAGTCTACTGGGGCGCGAGCGAGAGCCGGAAAGACGGCGCGGCGATGGGATATTGAGACAACGTGGACGAGGCGTCCCGCCTTGTGTGCATGCCCTTGATCGGCGCGCGCCTCACCGCGCAATCATGCGCGCGTCGATGCCTTTGCCCAGCTCGAAGATCTGCCCGACCGCGCCCACCACGCAGCGCGCTCGATCCAGGCCGAGGTCGGCACGGAAACGGTAGACCGTCTCGATGCCGGTGCAGTGCGCACCGATGAAATGCTCGACGCCAAACTCGCGCAGCTTCCCCGCCGTCCACGCGAGAGTCTCCTCGCTGGCGCGAAACAGATGGATGCCGCCGATGAGCGCATGCACCCGAGCCGGCCGCACCGCGGTGCGGGCGTGTTCGACGATGTTGACGACGCCGGCGTGGCCGCAGCCGGTCACGATCACGAGGCCTTGCGCGGTGTCGATCGCGAGCGCCATGTCGTCGGCGAGCGTGTCCTCGCTCTCGCCGGCGGCGGTGCGGACACGCGTGCTGCCGCTCCAGTTGCGCTCGGGAAATTTTCTCGGCACCGGGCCGGTCAGCCACACGCCCGGTTGCAACTCCACCGCGCGATCGTGCACGAGGAATTTCCCGCCGGTCGCCTCATACTCGGGCCGCACCGCGATCATGCGGTTGAGCTCCACGCCGGGGGGCGTGCCGGAGCGCCGATCGAAAAACCCCGCCGCGACGTGGGTGCGCGCGAGTGCGGCGGGGTTTTTCGCCATCGCCTCCCGCCGCAGCGTCATGAAGCCGCCGATGTGATCCCAGTGCCAGTGGCTGAGCACGACATCGGTCACGTCGGCCAGATCGAGTTTCAACGTCTGCAGGTTTTTCTGCACGACGTCGGACTTCGCGCCGGTGTCGAAGAGAATCTTTTTTCCATCGACCTCGACGAGCGCCGCGAAGCCCCACTCGCCCAACTCGTCGCCATCAGCGAGCATCGTGGAGAGCACGGTGATTTTCAACGCGCGCACCGGCGTGCGCTCCGCCGCAGGCAGACCGCACTGAATCGCCAACGTCAGAACAAGGAGGAGCGCTTTTGGTAACGTCATCGTGCCCGCACCGAAATGCTGGCACCCGGGCAGCGCGCAATCCTGTTCCCGGCGGCGACAAGCCGCCGAGCGTGGGTAGTTGGAAGGCCACCGCCCCGACGCGTGGCGGCAACCGCGGCCCCGAGCGGTCTGCGTCCGCGGGTGTTTTCGCAAGCGAGCGGACGCGGCAAAAGGATCGGCAAAAGGTTTCGCTGGTGTCGTGCCGCGAATTCCGTTCCGCTCCGCGACTCGTTGGCGGTCGACCCCTTGCCCTTGCGCCGACCTTGCTGTGCCGCCTCGCTCCTTTTCACCCACACCCAACCACCCAATGACCACCCAAACCTCCCGACTGCTCGGCTGCCTGCCGTCGCTGTCTCGCCTCACGCCGCTCGCGCTCTGTGCGTTGCTGGCGTTGTCCCCCGCCATCCGCCCGGTCGCCTGCGCCGCCGACTCGGCTGCGGCAGCGACCGCCGTGATCACCGGCACGATCACCAACAAGTCCACCGGCAACGGCCTGATCGGCGCCAAGGTGGAGATTTTCAGCTACAACCTCGTCGCCCTCGTCGACAACACCGGCCGCTACCGCCTCAACGTCCCGCCCGGCACCCACGAACTCGTCGTCACCTACATCGGCCTCGACACTGAGCGCGCGACGGTGACGGTCGACGCCGCGCGCCCCGTCGTGAAGGACTTTATCATGGGCGGCGGCGTGCTGATGCTCGACGCGTTCAAGGTCGCGAGCGTCAAGGAAGGCCTCTCCTCGGCGATGAACCAACAGCGCAACGCCGATAACCTGAAAAACATCGCCTCGATGGATTCCCTCGTCGACCTGCCCAACATGAATGCCACCGAGCTCGCCATCCGGCTCCCCGGCGTGACGTTTGGCGACCCCGGCGACGAAGTCGTCGAGTCGATCAGCGTGCGCGGCATGGGCCTCGGCATGACCTCCATCACGATCGACGGCGGCGGCATGTCGTCGTTCAGCGCGCAGAGCCGCCAGACGCGCATGACCGCGTTCTCAGGCTCGATGTTCGAATCGCTTGAGTTGACCAAGGGCCAGACGCCCGACCGGCCCGTCGATTCGCTCGGCGGCGGCGTGAATTTCAAGACCAAGTCCCCGCTCAACATGCGTGAGAAGCGCCGCATCGAATACAACCTCACCGCCCGTATGGCCCCCTACTTCACGGAGCAGGTGCCGCTCCGCGAGGCGCGCCGCACGCACGAACTCTTCCGCCTCGGCTACGTCGAGAAGTTCGCCGCGTTTGGCAGCGACACCGAAAACCTCGCCGTCTCGGTCAATATGTTCAAAAGCGAAAACGCCTTCGGCTTTTATCGCACCACCCGCGATTATCAGCAGACGAACAGCCCGACGGCCTTCTTGTGGGACTACCGCACGACCGACGACTACAACAACCGCATGCAGCAACAGTTGAGCACCAAGTGGGATTTCCGCCTCAACCGGAACACGCTCATCAAGCTCAACCTCATCTACAACGACGCGCCGGAACCGATGCGCCGCCAATACAATACTTCGGCCATCACGTTCGGTAACCAGACCTCGGTGCCCAACAATTTCACGAATACGACCTTCGTGGCCGGGCAGGTTCCCAGCAGCGTTGTTCCCGGCTTCACGGACCGCAGGACCGAGGTCCGTCCGGTGCAAATCGCCGCCCTCGCCGCCGCGCCGACTTCCGCGACCGCCGGCAACCGCATCGACATTGGTTCGACCCTGATCCAACGCGACCAGCGCCTCCGCCACATGGACCTCGCCGGCGAGCACAACTTCGGCGCCCTTGAAGTCGACTGGGCTGCGCTCTGGAGTCGCACCCGTTATCGCACGCTCGGCGCCGAGGGCGTGCTTACGAACCGCATCGGTTTCATTCCGATGGTCGGTCCCAACGGCGGCCCGATCACCACCGTGCGCAACACGGTCCCGATCACCGGCCCGAACGGCGAAACCGGCGTCGGCTGGATCCTCGACCGCACCCAGAGCGATCTCTATCCGCGGTTCTGGTTCAACGGCGGGCTCGATTGGACCAACCCCAACTACTATCGCCCCGCCGAAAACGGCCTCACCACCGGTGCGGGCAACCTCGACATCGACCTCATCAAGGAGGTCCGCGCGAACCTCAAATACAAGCTCCCGATTCAGGCGTTCACGGCTTTTCTCAAGGGCGGCTATCAGGCGCGCGACCATAACGTGCAACTCGAACGCCGCGGCCGCCGCTGGAGCTACATCGGCACGACCGCGCTCAAGACCGACCCCTCGATCCTCACCTGGGATCGCGTCAAGACCGGCCGCCAGCTCCCCCAGTGGGAAGGCGCGGAGTATATCCAAAACGGCCAGCCGACCAATCCCGCCCTTTGGCAGGAGGACAAATATTTCTACGAGCAGAACAAGCTCTCCGCCTCCGTGCGCACCCAGGAGGTCATCACCGGCTACTACCTGATGTCGCAAGGCCGCGTCGGCCGCTTCGGCTATCTCGGTGGGGTCCGTCGCGAACTGACCAACACCATAGGCTGGTCCAACCAAGGCGCCCGGGTGCGCACCAGCGCCCAGCAGCAGCTCGACGATCCGTTCGGCTCGGCCCAAAAGGACTTCAACCATCCGAACAAGAACGAGGGCGACTACGGCCAGAATTTCCCCAGCATCCACACGTGGTATGACGTGACGCCCAACATCAAGGCGCGCGGCTCTTGGACGACGGGCTTCGCCCGCCCCAACCTCAACAACGCCGTGACCGGCGTCTCCGGCATCTCGCTGCCGGGCACGAATAACAACTTCCCCAATGGCGTCCTCACCTTTGGTAACCCCGCGCTCAAACCGACGAAGGCGAAGAACTGGGACTTCTCGATGGAGTTCTACTTCGAGCCCTCCAGCTCGTTTACCCTTGGCTGGTTTCACAAGCGCATCGACGACTACATCGTGAGCGGCCGCGAAATCGGCACCGTCGACATTGGCACCGACAATGGCTTCGAAGGCCAATATGGCGGCTTCACCATCCTCGCCAACTCCAACGTCGGCACCGCCTTCACCCAAGGCTGGGAATTC
>JBEANZ010000013.1:0-2773 GCA_041165185.1 Verrucomicrobiota bacterium
TCGGGCTGGCGACCGGGGCGCTGTTTGCGGCGGTAGGGTTGCTGGTGGGCGTGGTGATGTTCTTCAACCGCCTCGGCACGCGCCCGCTCAACCAGGGCCACTCCTACCAGGAGATCGAGGAAATCGTGGGCGAGGCGCTGCCGAACTACATCGACGGCGAGAAACTCCGCGAAATGCGCGCCTGCCGTTTCGATCAGGCGGCCGCGAAACTGGACCTCTCGAAAATCCTCGGACCGCAGACGGCGTTTTTCGGCCTGCGCGACGGCGAACCGGTGATCGTCTTTTACGATCCGAATTGCGGTCACTGTAAGAATTACCACCCGACTTTTCAGGCGCTCGCGGAACGCTACAAGGATCGTGCGCGGTTCGTGATCCGGCCCCGGATGTTGTGGGAGCAGTCACGGATGCAGGTCGAGGCGCTCGCGGTGGCGGAGACCAGCGGTAAGTATTTTCAGCTTTGGCAGCGCATGTTCGATCTACAGCCCGGCCCGCGGAAGTCGCTGACGCTCGAGCAAATCACCGGGCTGTTCAACGAGCTCGGCATCGACAGCACGAACCTCGAGAAACGGCTCGCGGCGGTGCGGCCGGCGGTGAACGCGATGCAGGAAAATATCCGGCAGGCGGGCATCAACGGCGTGCCGGCGATGTTCATCGGCGAGCGAAGGATCTGGGTCGTGAACCGCAGCGAAGCCTGCGTGGGCAAGCTGCTCGAGTGGACGCTGGCGCGCAAAGCGGCCAGCGCCGCGACGCCGAAGTTGGCCGAAAAGCCGGCCGGGAAACCGTAGCGGAGGCGGAGCCCGGCGGGGCGGACGGGACCGGGATTTCGTTTGCCGGGGCCGGAGCCGCGCCGCACCGTCCGCGCCTTGTGGGACGACTTTTCCGAACGCTGCGCCGGGCAACCGGGCTCCTGTCGTTGGCCGCGTCAATCGCGGCCGCCGAGCCGCGCCTCGCGCTCGGCGACGGTGAGTCGCTGACCTACCGCGTGGGCTGGGGCCTGCTCACCGGCGCCGGTGAAATCAAAATCGCCGCGGCGGCGGTGCCGCCGTCGGCTGCGGACGCGACGGCGCGTTTACAGGTGACCACGACGACGGCGACGAAGGGATTTACCCACGCGTTCTACACGTTTGAGGCGCGGGCCGAGGCGCTGTTCGACGTGAAGACGGGCCGGCTCGTTTCCGGCACGGAGACTAGCAAAGCGCCGAAAAAAGAGACGAAAACGAGCATCGAGTTTGACTACGCGAAATCGGTCGCGACCTACGCCAACCTGCTCAACCCGGCGAAAAACCTCACATTGCCGCTCCCGCCCGGCGACCCGCTCGATCTCATCATGAGCCTCGTGCAAACGCGCACGTGGGACCTCAAGCCCGGCGAAAAACGCGATGCGCTCGTGCTCTTCGACGACGAGTTCTACGAGCTCACGCTGCACGCGATCGGCTACGAGGACGTGAAGACGCCGCTGGGAAAATTCAAGACGCTCGTGCTCGAACCGCGCATGGAGAAGACGCCGGCCAAGGGGATGTTCAAGCGCGGCTCGACGGCGCGCGTGTGGATTTCGCAGGACGAGAAAAAACTGCCCGTGAAGTTTCAGGTGGAGTTCAAGTTCGGCGCGGGGGTGGCCACGCTTGTCGCGCACACGCCGCCGATATCGCCGGCCTCGCCATCGTTGCCGACCACGACGCGGGAGAAAACCGGGAGCGATGCGCCGAATCCTCGTCCTTAGGGGCGGCGCGCTGGGCGACTTCATCGTCACGCTGCCCGCGCTCGCGCTGCTGCGCCGCCGCTGGCCGGACGCGCGCATCGAGCTGGCCGGCAATGCCACCGCCGCCGCGCTCGGCGTGGACGCCGGGGTGCTCGATGCGGCGCACGCGCAACACGAGGCGCGTTGGGCCGCGCTTTACGCGACGGAGCCGGTGCCGACGGAGTTCGCCCGGTGGCTCGACACGTTTGATCTGGTCGTGAATTTCTGGCCCGACCCGGACGGGGAGCTGCGGCGGAAGTTTCCGCGCCGCGCCGACCAGACGTTTATCCACGCCGAGGCCACGCCACGGATCGCGCCGGCGGCGGCGCACTATCGGGAGTCGCTGGGCGCGCTCGCGCTCGGGCCCGGCGACGATTGGCTGCCGCTCCGCGGAGGCGCAGAGGAACGCTCCCCCACCCCGCGCATCGCCATCCATCCGGGCAGCGGTTCGCCGAGGAAAAACTGGCCGGCGGAACGCTGGCTCGAACTCGCGAGGCGATTGCGCGAGGAACTCGGCGCCGAGGTGATGTTCGTGCTGGGCGAGGCGGAGCCCGCACACTGGGCCGCGCGCGCGACCTCGGGCGCCGACGGTTTCGGTTTCGCGGTAGCGCCGCCGTTGCGCGAACTCTCCGACGCCCTCGCGCGTTGCACCCTGTTTCTCGGGCACGATTCAGGCGTGAGCCACCTCGCCGCGGCGTGCGGCGTGCCGTGCGTGTTGCTCTTCGGCCCAACCGATCCGGCGATGTGGGCGCCGCCGGCGCAACACGTTCACGTGATTAGGCGCGGCGCGGCGTTGGCGGCGATATCGGTCGAGGACGTGCGGGCGGCGGCGCGGCGGGCGTGGCCGGCGGCGTGAAGACAAACCGCCACGGTTTCGCGGCCCAGATTTTGCCCGCGTAGTCGACGCCGATGCGCGGTGTGGCCCGCACGCAAGCCCGCGGCACGTGCGTCCCACGATCCTCGAGCCAGAGGCCGGTCGCGCGCGCGGCCCAGTGTGCGGGCTCCGCCTCGCCCAGCACGAACATCACCTCGGCG
>JBEANZ010000014.1:0-4101 GCA_041165185.1 Verrucomicrobiota bacterium
AAGGGCGTGAGCGTGGGCGGCACGGCGTCGCTCGGGTGGCAGTATCGGCAGTTTTATTTTTACCCGAACGGCCTCGCCGATCCGGCGAACTCGCCGCGCGAAATCTTCATGTGGCCGACGCAGGCGCGCTTCGACGGCCTGCTCGGCTACCGGCGGAAAATCGGGAGACGCTACGAGTTCGCGACGCAGCTCAACATCGGCAACATGTTCAACCGCTACCACGTGCTCATCCTGCCGAACTCGGTGACGGGCTGGAACGGCATCCGCGACGCGACGCTCGACCAGCAACCGCGCACGTGGGTGTGGAGCAGCACGGTGTCGTTCTGAGCGGGGAGCGGGACCACCCCGGCGCGCGTGCGGCGCGAGGCTTGTTGTAGGGCGGGGTCGCCGACCCCGCCGTTTCGCGCCGTGACACGCGCGAACGCCGTCGCGGTGCGTTGCGGAAATTTTCCGGCGGGGTCGGCGACCCCGCCCTACAACGGGCGACGTGTTGTCCGGCTCGCGATTGTTTTGGGAAAACGTTTCTGCCTTCTTCCGCCATGCCCGCCGCCGCGCCCCGCAAATTTCTCTTTCCGCTCGTCCTCGCCGGCGCGGTCGTGGCGGCGTGGGCGAACAGTTTCTCGGGTCCGTTCGTGTTCGACGACGCCTCGTCGATCGTGGCGAACCCGACGATTCGCTCGCTGTGGCCGCCGTGGGCGGCGCTGACCCCGCCCAACGCGAGCGTCACGGTGCAGGGGCGGCCGGTGTTGAATTTTTCGTTCGCGCTGAACTACGCGATGAGCGGAACGGCCGTGTGGAGCTACCACGCGCTCAACCTCGCGATCCACGTCGCGGCGGCGCTGACGCTTTTCGGCGTGGTGCGACGGACGCTGCTGATTTGGGCGCGACCGGCGGTCGGACGAGTTTCCGATCCGGCTCCGAGCGCCGCGCGCGGGGAAGGGCAGGGGACAGCCCTGCCCGACTACTTGGCCTTCGCGATCGCGCTGCTCTGGGCTTTGCATCCGCTGCACACGGAGTCCGTGACCTACATCGTGCAGCGGGCGGAGTCGCTGATGGGGCTGTTTTTTCTGCTCACGTTTTTCGGCTTCGCGCGCGGCGTGGACTCGGCGCGGCGCGGCGCGTGGTTCGCGTTTGCCGTCGTCGCGTGCGCGCTTGGGGCGGCGACGAAGGAGGTGATGGTCGCCGCGCCGCCGCTCGTGTTACTTTGCGACCGGACGTTTGTGAGCGGGAGTTTCGCGGCGGCGTGGCGGCGACACCGCTGGCTGCACGTCGGACTCTTTGCGACGTGGATCGAACTCGCGTGGCTCGTGCTCGGCGCGGGTGGCAACCGGGGCGGGTCGTTCGACGCGGCGCGCGGGATGTGGGCCTATCCGCTCACGCAATTCGAGGCGCTGACGCGCTACGTTTGGCTGGCACTGTGGCCGCGACCGCTCGTGTTTGAGTATGGCGCGTTTTGGACGAAGGGAGCGGCCGACGTGCTGCCGTGGGCGTTGCCCGTCGTGGCATTGCTCGGGGCGACGCTGTGGGCGCTTCGACGCCAGCCGGCAGTGGGTTTTCTCGGCGCCTGGTTTTTCGCGATCCTCGCGCCGACGAGCCTGATGCCGGGCACCACGCAGATGATCGTCGAGCATCGGATGTATCTGCCGCTCGTGGCGGTCGTGGTGGCGGTCGTGCTCGCGATGAGGGCGTGGGTGAAAACAAATTTGGTTCTTCGCCTTTTCCAGAGGACCGAAGGCAGCCTGCTCGGTAGCCCCGAAGGGGCGAAAGTGGATAGCCCAGGGCAACGCCCTGGGATTCGGATTGAAAAATGTCCTCGCCCTGAAGGGGCGACACCCGCGTCCGGTTTCGCCCTTTCAGGGCTTGGATTCTTTCGGCGGACATTCCCCAGGGCGTTGCCCTGGGCTTTCGACTTTTCGCCCCGTTGGGGCTCCCAATCCTTGGCAGCTACCCACCGGGAACAGCGAGGAACCACAACTTTCGCGCTCGTGGCGGCGGTGGTGGTCGCGGGCGCGGCGCTCGGCGCGGCGACGTTTGCGCGCAACCGCGACTACCGCTCGGAGATCGCGCTCTGGGCCGACACAGTGGCGAAACGCCCCGCGAATCCGCTTGCGCACCAATTGCTCGGGATGGCGCTCGTCGAGGCCGGCGACGGCACGGCGGCGCGCGCGCACTTCGAGCGCGCGCTCGCGCTCAAGCCGGACTTCGCGCTCGCGCACGATTGCCACGGGCAACTGTTGTGGCGCGCGGGCGAGCCGGCCGCGGCGGCGGCGGCGTTTGCGCGCGCGGTCGAGCTGCAACCGGGGTTCGCCGACGCGCGCGACCATCTCGCGAAGGCGCTGGTGGCGTTGCGCCGGCCGGCGGAGGCGGCGGCGCATTTCGCGGAGGCGCTGCGGCTGAAGCCGGATTTTCCCGGCGCGGCGGAAAATCTCGGCAACCTCCTGCTCGACGCGGGCCGGCCCGCCGAGGCGGTGCCGCAGTTCGCGGCGGCGGTGCGACTCGCGCCGCTCGTGGCGACGACGCACTACAACCTCGCCAACGCCCTCGCGATCGCGGGTCGGCCGCGCGAGGCGTTGCCGCATTACGCGGAGGCGTTGCGGCTCGAGCCGGCGTTCGTCGCGGCGCACAGTAATTTCGGCGGTGCCTTGCTGGAGGTCGGACGATTCGAGGAGGGCACCGCGCACCTGGAGGCGGCTTTGCGGCTCGACCCGAATTTCGCGGAGGCGCGCGAGATGCTGGCGCGCGTGCGGGCGTTGCGGCCGTGACAACGACGGCTCAAGGGCAGCGCCGGTCTCTGGTCGGCGCTACCGGGCGGTCGCGCGTCCGCTGCGCAACAGCAGCGCGCCGATGAGCGCGACGAGCCCGCCGCAGAAAAGAAACGCGAGGCGGCCCGTGAGCGGGTTCGGGATGAGCGCGAGCAGCGCCACGAACGCGCCGTAGGTCAGGCACAGCCAGCCGACGACGCTGGACTGGCGGCTGTCGTTGGCGGTCTCCGCACCCTCCTCGCGGTCGAAATCCACGGGGGTGTTGAGCTGGCGGAAAAATTGCGCGATGCGGTCCTGCGTCGCGTCGTCGGTGCGCGACCAGAAGATTTTTGTGCCGACGAACCAGAGCGTGCAGACGCCCACGTTGCCGAAGAGCTCGATCGACTGGCGCCAGTATTCGACGGAGGCGGGCGTGAGCGGGTGGCCGAGGCGGAAAAAACCGACGGCCCACTCGGGCGTGAGGCGGTTGGTGATGAAGAGCGAACTGAGAAAACCCACCACGACCGTGCTCCACGCGGACCACGGCGGGGTGTGTTTCACGAGGAGGCCGAGGAAGAGCGGCACGACAATCGGGATGCCGATGAGGATGCTGAGGCGTTGCGTGAGTTGGAAGAGCGTGAGGCCCTTCAACTGGCTCATCTGGAGCGCGACGAAGATGATGAGCACGCCGAAGACGACGGTCGTGATCTTGCCGACCTTGAGCAGGTCGGTGTCGGTGGCGCGCGGCTTGAGCACGGGTTGGTAGAAATTTTTGATGAAGAAGCCGGTGTTCTTGTTCAGCCCGGAATCCATCGACGACATGGTCGCGGCGAAGATGCCGCTCACGAGCAGCCCCATCATGCCCACGGGCATGACGTCGCGCGCGATGGCGATGAAGGCGGCCTCCTCGGGATTCGGGAGGTGGGGAAACACCGCGCGCAGATCCGGAAACCGGATCGCGGCGGCGATGGGCGGGAGGAACCAGATCACGATGCCGACGAGAAACAGCGCCGCGCCGAGGAAGCCGGCGTGGCGCGCGTGGCGGCTGTCCTTGACGCAGAGGTAGCGGTTGGCGTCGCCGAGGTTGTTGGTGGTGTGGATTTGCTTCAGCACCATCGCGAGGCACCAGAGGCCGAGAAAGTCCGAGGAGAAAACCTGCCCGAGGTCGAGGTGATGGGCGGGCACCTGCGCGAGAAACGACCCCGGTCCGCCGACCTTGATGACCGCGAGCACCGTGACCGCGAGGCACACCGGCATGAGGATCAGCACTTGGATAAAGTCACTCGCCAACACGCCCCAGCTCCCGCCGACCAGCGCCATAACGAGCACCACGAGTCCCGTGACCACGATTGTCAGCGTG
>JBEANZ010000015.1:0-4820 GCA_041165185.1 Verrucomicrobiota bacterium
CGCGTGCTGCTCACGCAGGCGGGCGAGCAGTTTCTCCGGCACACGGAAAAAATCCTCCGCGAGATGGACGCCGCGCGCGCCGGCATCGAGACGCTGACGAAGTGGGGCCACGGCCGCCTGCGCGTCGGTGCGAGCACGACGGCGTGCCAGCACATCCTGCCGACGGTGCTGCGCGAGTTTCGCCAGAGTTATCCGAAGTGCGTGCTGCGCATCGAGCCGGGCGACCACGGGGCGCAGCTCGATCTGTTGCACGGCGGCCAGATCGACTTGGCGATCATGATCGAGCCGCCGGGGGCGGCGCTGGGGGAGTTTACGTTTGTGCCCCTGTTCGAGGACGAGCTGCGGTTTCTCGTCGCGCCGCTGCACCGGTGGGCGGCGCTCGGGCGCGCGCCGCGCGAGACCATCGAGGGGGAGACGCTCGTGCTCTACAACAAGGCGAGCCACACGTTCCGGCTGGTGAGCGAGTATTTCCGCGAGGAGAAGGTCTCGCTCAGCAACGTGATCGAGCTGGGCAGCATGGAGGCGATCAAGGAGCTGGTGAAAATCGGGATCGGCGCGGGCGTGCTGGCGGCGTGGATCGCGCGCGAGGAACTGGCGGACGGGTCGCTGGTGTCGGTGCCGCTCGGCGCGCGCAAACTCACGCGCCGCTGGGGCGTCGCGCACCTGAAGGGCCGGCGGCTGGCGCTGGCGGAGGAGACGTTTGTCGGGTTGTGCGAGTCGGTGACCAAGTCGCTCGGGCTCACCGCGACGCGGAACGCGGCGTGAGGGGCGGTGGCGGCGGTGGCGGCCGATCGGCGGTTTCGCGATCCTTGTAGATTCGAGGTGTCACCTCGAAAATACGAGGAAGTCGTCGTGGCGCTTTTGACACTCCCAACGGCGGGGGCTGCGACCCCGCCCTACAGCCGCCAGGCGGCGGAGAGGTTGAAGTTGAGCGGGGTTTTCTGGCCGAAGCCGACCGGGACCGTCTCGCGCGCGGGGCTGCGGTAGTCGCCGCCGCGCGGTCGCAACGCGCTCGTCGCCGTGCCGTTCGTCGAGGTCGTCCAGTGGATGCTGCGATCGTTGAGGAGGTTGTTGATCACGAGCTGGAGCTGGATGTCGCGGTGGTTGATCCGCCAGAGGTAGCCGATGGTGGAGGTGACGGTGTAGTCGCCCTTCGGCGTGTAGAGGAGCGTGAGGTTGCTGCGTGTGGGATCGTCGATGGCGCGGGTGGGGTCGGCGGGGTCGACGATGGTGTCGGCGCCGCGATTGCCGAGGACCTCGCGGCCGCGGTATTGCACGCCGGCGCCGAGGCGCAGGCCGCGGAGGCGGCCGGCCTGAAACGTGTAGTCGCCGAAAAATTTCGCGAGGATTTGGTCGGAGGAGACGTTCTTGGTGAGGTTCAGCGTGCGGAGGCTCGTGTAGATTTGGTTGTAGGCGTCGGTCGCGGCCTGCACGTCGGGCGACTGGAGGTTGGCGGCGACGGTGCGGTCGACGGTGGCGACATTGGCGGAGTCGATCGCGACGCCGGCGTCCTGCGCGATGAGTTTGAGCGTGGCGCCGTTGGCGGCGACGTAGGCGCGCGTGAGCTGCGCGCCGTTCGACGAGTAAACCTGCGGCAGCGAGGCGCTGCCGGTGAGGCGCAGGCCCTTCGCGGGGTTGGCGGTGATCTCGAGTTCCCAGCCGGTGGCGTGGCGGTCGTTGAGATCGCTGCCGGAGATGAAGACGGGGAGGCCGCGCTTGTTGAGCGTGGTGGTGCTGCCGACGGGGCGGGCTTGGAGCAGGGTGTTGAAGGGAAAGCCGTTTACGGTCTGCGGATTGTTGATCTCCTCGCTGACGTAGTAGGTGAGGTTGACGTCGAGCTTGCGCTGGAAGAACTCGAGGCGGTTCGAGAAATTCCAGCCTTTCGAGACGGTGGGCGGGACGATGCCGCCGCCGATTTGGAGCGCGTAGGCTTTCTGCGGGTTGAAGGTTTCGGCGTAATTCGCGGAGGGGTTGAGCCAGTTGAAAACGTGGACGACGGAGCCGACGGACTTGGTGTTGACGTAGCCCTTGAGCGTCGGGGCGTTGTAATCGTCCTGGAACCGATACGACGTGTAACGCGGGTCGCGCACGCCGCCGGCGAGGCGCGGACGCGTGACGGCGGGCGCGGCGGCGAGGGCCTGGCCGGCGGCGTTGACGGGGACGTAGGTGAGCGACGCGTAGTCGGCGGGCGCCTGGGGCTTGAAAAACGGCACGAGCGGATCGCGGTCGGTGGGGTAGTCGCCGTTGACGGCCATCTGCTGACTGCCGGAGGCGAACTGGTCGCGGCGGATGGCGCCGAGGAGGATGATGCGGTCGCGCCAGAACTTCGCGTTGAGGGCGGCGAGGCCGTAGCGGTAGTTGGTGTCGTTGATCGATTCGGCGTCGAAGCGCGTGTGGTCGATCACCCAGCGCGGGGTGACGGTGGTGGTGAGTTTGGTGTTGGGGTCGTAGTAGGGGATCGGTTTGCCGGCGAGGTCGACGAAGGGGCGGGAGGGCTCGTTCCAGTAGCGGCGGATTTTCACGGTGGCGGTGGTGCCGTTGATCCACTCGAGCGGGGTCTGCGTGGGGAGCGCGAGGCTGAGCCACTGGTAGGAGAGCGTGTAGTGGTTCTTGTTTTCGCCGACGCTGGTGTTGAGGGAGAAATTGCCGAAGCGCGTGTCCTTCTTCCACGCGGCGGCGGCGCGGAGGTTGTGGTAATCGTAGTGGCGGAAGCCGCGGAAAAAATTGCCGTCGCCGTAGGCCTGAAGGAAGTGGGCGTTGGGCGCGCCGTTGGGGAGGACGCGATCAAGGTCGAGGTAGGTGGCGTTGGCGCCGCGGTTCTGCTCGCCGTTCGTGTAGTTGGAGTTGCGGTTGATGTCGGCGGCGACCTCGAAATAAAAATCGCCGAGCCGCTGCTCGAGCGTGACCTGCAGATCGCGGAACGTGGTCTCGAGGAGCGGGCCGTCCTGGTTAATCGAGAAGCGGCGCGAGGGACGGCGGAAAAAGGAGTTGGCCTCGGCGACGTCGAAGCGGTGGTCGGGGATGTTCATGGCCTCGACGAGATTGGTGTTGGTGAGGCCGAAGGCGGGACCCGTCCCGTAGGTGAAGCCGGCGATGGGCGTGGTGGCGGTGGTGCCGCCGCCGAGGGTGATGGGTTCGTTGGTGTAGCTGGAGATGGCGTGGAAGCCGTTGTAGGGATCGAAGACGTTGTAGTTGGCGGCGCGGCGGCCGATGCCGGCGGCCTGGAGGGCGGTGAGTTGCGCGGCAGTGGCGCCGTTGAGCGCGGCGGGCGTGCTGAAGGTGTCGGTGGCGCGGCCGCTCCAGCCGGAGAACTGGTCCTGGAGATTGTTGATGGGCTGGTTGATCTCGCGGTTGATGGCCTCGGCCTCGACGCGGAGGACGGTGTTTTTGAACGGCCGCGCGAGCGTGGTGACGAAGACGCCCTTGCGCTTCTCGAATTCCTTATCGCGCCAACCGAGCTGGCCCTGCGCGACGCCGGCGACACGGACGGCGAGTTTGTCGGAGACGGGCTGGTTGACGTCGATGGTGGCGCGCAACTGGCGCCACGAGCCGGCGGTGAGTTTCGCGTCCTGAAACGCGCGGTCGAGGCGGGCGCGTTTCGTGGTGGAGGAGCTGACGCCGCCGAGGGAGCCGTTGCCGAAGAGGATGGAGTTGGCGCCGCGGCCGAAGTCGTAGCGCTCGAGGGCGTAGCTGTCGTTGTCGCTGTTGACGGGGAAAAAATTGCGGAGCTGCTGGCCGGCGCCGACGCCGCGCGAGGTGTAGCGCACGGTGAAGGTGGTGAAGTTGAAGGTGCCGATGTCGGACTGAAACGTGGAACCCGTCGCCCAGTTTTGCGCGGACTGGAGATCGGTGAGGTTGAGGGCGTCGATGAAATCGCGGTTGATCACCGAGTAGGCGACGGGGGTGTCGCGCAGGTCGCTCGCGAGGCGACCGCCGACGAGCGCGCTGGTGGCGGCGAAGCCGGTGTCGCGGTCCGAGGCGACGGTGAAGGGCGTGAGGGTGACGGTGTCGTCGGCGACGGCGGACGGCGCGGCGACGGCGGGTTTGGGGGCGGCGGGCGGCGGGGCGAGTTGGGCGAGGGCGAGCGAGGGCGCGAGCGAGACGAGGCCGATGAAGCCGGCGAGGCGGGTGCGAAGGCGAGGGCGGATGAACAGGACGGTGGGTTTCAGGTTCATGGGGTGGGACGGTTGAGTGAAGAGCGGGGAAGGCGCACCGGCGGGAAATGGCGCGGGCGGGACGCCGAGGGAAAAAACTGCGGGACGCCGCGATGCCGAGCGGCGCGATGCGGCTGTGCCGGCGCGGCTACTTCGCGGCGCGGCGCGTGTAGGTTTCCTTGGCGAACTCGAGGTGCTGCGCGTCGCGGACGAACACCGGCCCGAGGTCCTCGACGCGCAGGACGGGGGTCTTGCTCGCGACGTGCAACGCGAACGTGTAGCGCCCCGCGCGATCGTCGGCGGCGGTGCGGTGGGGGCCGACCTCCCGGTAAACGAGCGTGCCGTCGGCGCGGACCTCAAGGAGGCGTTCGCGGTCCTCGTCCGGCACCGCGTAGGTGCCGGGGACGGACGCGCGGAGCGTGGCGTCAGGGGCGAGGGGCGCGTAGTCTGCGTCCGGATCGATGGTGGCGGGGGCAAACGTGAACCAGGCCGAGAGCGAGAGCACGACCAGCGAGACCACCGCAAACGCCACCGCCGGTGCGGTGCGGCGCGGGCCGGCGGAGCCCGTGGCGGCGGCGTCCGCCGGCGCGGGCTCCGCGCCGTCGACACCGGCGTCCTCGGCGCCGTCGAGCCAGCCGGGCACTGCGGCGGGGGCGAGGGTGACGT
>JBEANZ010000016.1:0-22867 GCA_041165185.1 Verrucomicrobiota bacterium
GACCTCCTCGGCCTGCGCACGCTCACGCGGATGTAGGGCGGGGTCTCCCGACCCCGCCGCCTTCGCCCCCCCGCCATCGTGTGCGTGCCTCGCCAAATCGGCGGGGCGCGTCCATCCGCCCGAAAGTCGGATGGTTTTTGTTGGCGAGGATGAGCGAAGATTAGCGGTTCAAACTGCCTTGGCTGTTCTTCAGTCGGCGCATCGTTTTCCCGCCCCGAAACTTTTCCGCGCTTTTGCTAGTGCCGCGCGTTTTTTTCGCGCACTTTCGCGCGCCTCTGCGTCCTGCCCCCATCCCATGCTACCCTTTGCCCTGACGATTTTCACCGGAGCGTTCCTGCTGTTCCAAGTCCAGCCGCTCATCGGCAAATACATCCTGCCGTGGTTCGGCGGGAGCCCGGGCGTGTGGACGACGTGTCTGTTGTTTTTCCAAACGCTCCTGCTCGGCGGCTACGCCTACGCGCACTTCACCTCGACGAAGCTGCGCCCCCGCCAACAGGCCGTGCTGCACCTGATTCTCCTCGGCGTCGCGCTCGCCTGCCTCCCGATCACGCCGGCGGAAAACTGGAAACCCCTCGATGGCACCGAGCCCGTGTGGCGCATCCTGCAACTGCTCACCGTGTGCGTCGGGCTCCCCTACTTCGTGCTCTCCTCGACCGGCCCGCTGATGCAGCGCTGGTTTAGCCGCACGAATCCCGGCGTCTCGCCCTACCGCCTCTACGCGCTCTCCAACGTCGGCTCGCTGCTCGCGTTGCTCAGCTACCCGCTGTGGTTCGAGGTGCAGTTCTCGCGCCGCGAGCAGGCGCTGTGGTGGTCCGGTGGGCTCGCGGTGTTTGCGGCGATGTGCGCGTTTTGCGCGTGGCAGGTGTGGAAATCCGGCGACGCCCCCGCCGCCGATGCCGCCGCCGAATCCGCCGCTTCCGCCGCGCCGCCCGCGCCGACCCCGTGGAGCGACCGCGGCCTCTGGCTCGCGTTGCCCGCCATCGCCTCGCTCCTGCTGCTCGCGACGACCAACAAGCTCTGCCAGGAAATCGCCGTCATCCCCTTCCTCTGGATCATCCCGCTCGCGCTCTACCTGCTCAGTTTCGTCATCTGTTTTGATCACGCGCGGTGGTATCAGCGCGCGGTGTTTCTGCCGCTGCTCGTGCTCGGGCTCGCGCTCGTCTGGAAACTCGAGGGCGCCGGCCGCGACGCCCCGATGAAACTCCAAATCGGCGGCTACAACGCCGTGCTGTTTCTCGCGTGCATGGTCTGCCACGGCGAACTCTTCCGCCTGCGCCCGCCCGCCTCGCGCCTTACAGGCTACTACCTGCTCATCTCCGCCGGCGGCGCGCTCGGCGGACTCTTCGTCGCGGTGATCGCGCCGCTCGCGTTTGTCGATTTCCGCGAGCTCCCCATCGGACTCGGCCTGCTCGCGCTCGCCGTGGCGGCGCTCGCGTTTCGCCACCGCAGCCGCTCGCTCGCGATCACCGTCGCGCTCAGCGTCGCGAGCCTCACGGTTTTCCTGCCGGTGGCCAGCGTGCTCGTCGAGCACACGCTCAAGTTCGGCGAGGAGTGGATCAAGCTCCACGAGCGCAACGCGTGGTTCATCGGAGGCGGCATCGTCGCCTTTCTCGTCGCGATCGCCGACTTCAAGGCCCGCGCGCTCCGCGCGACGTGGCACTGGCGCATGGGCGCGCTCGTCGCGCTGGCGGCGGTCGGGTTCTGCGCGTATCTCACGCGGCAGGCGACGAGCGAGGACACCCGCAGCGTCATCCGCGCCTCGCGCAATTTCTACGGCACGCTCAAGGTCTTCGACTACTCCGCCGACGATGCCGAGGAGCACTACTACTCGCTGATGCACGGCGCGACCACGCACGGCATCCAGTTCGTCGCCCCCGACAAGGCGCTGATGATCACGAGCTACTACGGCAAGACCAGCGGCATCGGCCTCGCCTTCGATCACGCGTTGCCCGCCGGCCCGCGCAAATTCGGCGTCGTCGGCCTCGGCACCGGCACCCTCGCCGCCTACGGCCGCGCCGGCGATCAGGTGCGCTACTACGAAATCAACCCAGCCGTCGAATCCCTCGCCCGCGATCCGTTCAGCTACCTGAAGCGCACGCCCGCCGTCGCCAAGATCGCCTACGGCGACGCGCGCCTCACGATGGAACGCGAACTCGCCGCCAACGACTCGCAGCAGTTCGACCTCCTCGCGCTCGACGCGTTCAGCAGCGACTCCGTGCCCGCGCACCTGCTCACGCGCGAGGCCTTCGCGATTTACCTGCGCCACATGAAGCCCGACGGCGTCATCGCCGTGCACATCTCAAACCGCTACCTCAACCTCCAACCCGTCATCGACGCCGTCGCCGAACACTTCAAGTTCGCCATCGCCACCGTCTCGGACGACTTCGAATCGCAATGGTATTTCTACAGCTCCACGTGGGTGCTGCTCGCGAAAAATCCCGCCGTCCTCGACAAGCCCGACATCCAGCAGGCCAAGGAGGAACCCCGCGCCCGCCCGCCCGCCCCCATCGTGTGGACCGACGATCAGGTCAGCCTCTTCAAGATTCTGAAATAGCGCCGCGTCCGCCGCGCCGCTCGGGCCGACGCCCTCGCCCCCCACAAAACCCTTGCCGCACCCCGTGCCCACAACCACGGTCCACGCATGGCCTCGCAGGAACTCTACATCCGCAACGCGACCGACACCGAAGCCCGCGGCCCCTATGGCTCCGAGCAACTCGTCTCCCTCGCGGCCGGCGGGCAGGTCACGCCCGAGACGCTCGTTTACGACGCCACCGCCGAACAGTGGGTCGCGCTCAGCACCAACGCCGAGCTGATGGCCGAACTTTTCCCCGAGAAGAAAAAACTCTCCCTCAAGGCCAAGGAGTTCAAGTCCCTCAACCAACCCGACGACAAGGCCAAGCCCATCTCCGTCGACGAACTCCTCGCCGCCGCCGAGGGCCGCACCGACGACACCGCCGACCGCAAGGATCCCGAGATCGCGATGATGCGCGCCGCGCGCCTCGGCACTTGGTCCGCGACCCTCGCGCTCGCCGCCGCCGCCGTCGCCGCGCTCGTCCCGAATCTCGACACCCTCACCTCGGGTGAATTCGCCAGGCTCGTCACCGCGCCGATCCTCCTGCTCGGCCTCGCCGACGCGGGGCTCGCCCTCGCACTCGGGCTCGGCGTCGTCTCCATCTATCCCTTCGTGCGCTTCCGCGCCGCGCTCGGCCTCGGCTGGCTCGGCCTCGTGTTCTGGCTCCAGGGCCAGTCCCTCCCGCTCGTCGCCGTCGTGGTCGGCTCCGTCGGCCTCTACCTCGCAACGATCACCGTGAGCCTCGTGCCCGTGATTGTCGCCGGGACGGCGGCCGTCGGCGGCATGGGTGCGCTCGCCTGGTTACTCCTCCGCTGACCGCAGTGGCGCACGCCGGCCCACCGTCCCCCTCGCTCTTCGCGCGGCTCGCCGGACTCGGGTCCGCGTTCTCGCGCCTCTGGCAGCGGGAAATCTGGCGGCCCGGCCACCTCAACGACAACTCCCCCCGCGGCTGGGCCTACGCCGCCCTCCGCGTGATCTCGATCACGGCGACGGTGTTTCTTGAGACCAAAGTCCCTGCGCGCGCGGCGGCGCTCAGTTTCAGTTCGCTCCTCGGCCTCGGCCCGCTCGTCGCCATCGCCGTCCTCATCGGCGGCTTCGTCCTCGGCAACAACGCCGACCCGGACCAGCTCGCCTCCCAGCTCGGCGACATCATCGAGAAAATCGTCCCGCAGTTGAAAACCCTCGACTCCGCCGACGCCGCCGCCGCCCCGGCCGGAACCGCGTTCAAGTCGCAGATCGACACGCTTCTGGGCGGCTTCATCGCCAACGCCCGCTCCGGCTCCGCCGGCGTCCTCGGCGCGCTGTCCCTCGTCTTCATCGTCCTCCTCCTCTTCAAGTCGATCGAGGATGCGTTTAACGACATCTGGGGCGTGCGCCTCGGCCGCTCGCTGCTCATGCGCATCGTCTACTACTGGACGATTCTCACGCTCGGCGCGGTGCTGTTCTTCGCGGCCATCGCGCTCCTCGGCGCCAGCGCCGCGCTCAACGTCTTCAGCCCCGACTCCATCACGCGCCTCCCGGGCGGACGCGAGTTGCTCGTCGTGCTCCGGTGGTCGGTGCCGTTGTTTTCGTTCACGCTCCTCGCGGTGCTGCTCACGCTCGTTTACCGCGTCATCCCCAACACCCGCGTCAACTGGCGCGCCGCCTTCGCCGGCGCCCTCGTCGTCACCGCGCTCATCCTCCTCAACAACTTCGTCGCGCTCTTCTACGTCCGCCGCGTCATCCTCACGAAAAGCCTCTACGGTTCGCTCGCGTTACCCATCGTCCTGATGCTCGGGCTCTACGTCTTCTGGCTCTACCTGCTCATCGGCGGCGTGATCAGCTACGCCGTGCAAAACGTCCACTTCCGCAACAGCCAGGCCGCGTGGACGCAGCTCCCCGAGGCCATGCGCGAACGTCTCTCCCTCGTCGTGCTCCTCACCATCGGGCGGCGTTTCCAGACCTGCCTCCCGCCCGCCTCCGCCGCGCAGATCAGCGATCTCCTGAAGGTCCCCGCGCAAATCATCAACGAGTGCCTCAACCGCCTCGTCGACATGCAGCTCATCGCCACGCTCCGCCCCGCGACCGACGCCGCCGCGACCGAGCACCGCTACCAACCCGCCCGCCCGCTCAACAAGATCACGCTTCACGATTTCAAAACCCTCGACGACAACCTCGGCGACGATCCGGTCGGCGCAACGCTCGAGCACATCGACCCGATTCTCCCGCTCTACGAACACGCGCTTGAAAAAATCGCGGAGCAGGAAATTTTCACGAAGGACCTCGAAGCGCTCCTCGCCGAACACACCTTCGAGGTCTCGCGCCCGCCGTTCGCGATGGGCGCCCGCACCGGCCCGCGCCGCGCGGAATGATCGCTGCGGGCGCGTTTCCGAATTCCGTTTCCGAATTCGCCCTTGCCACGTCTCTCGCCCGACCTAGCGTCCCGCGTTTTCCCCTATGATTTCCTGGATCCAGAAATACTTCCAACGTCACTTTAAGACCGTGTTTGGCGTGATGCT
Organism: Verrucomicrobiota bacterium; assembly: GCA_041165185.1. Taxonomy (GTDB): domain Bacteria; phylum Verrucomicrobiota; class Verrucomicrobiia; order Opitutales; family Opitutaceae; genus JBEANZ01. The sequence continues at coordinate 5,071 of JBEANZ010000016.1, forward strand.
GGCGCTGATGATCGTGTCGCTCGTCGGCATCTACAACCCCTCCTCCGGCCTCGGCCGCGGCGAGCAGAAAACCCGGGAGCGCTATTTCCTCAAATACGATCTCAACCTCCCCGACGACCAGGCCCGCCTCTTCGGCGACGGCTCGCTCAGTGCCAGCCTGAAGTTCGGCAGCCTCGCCGGCGCCACCGAGGACCAAATCGGCGCCTACGCCTACGATCGCGCCGCGCATCTCCACCTCGCCGACCAGTGGCACCTCCCGGCGGCCACCGATTCCGAAATCCGCGAGCAAATCAAGACCCTGCGGATGTTTGCCGGCCAAGACGGAACGTTTGACCAAAAAGCCTACGACTCTTTCCGCGATCGGTTGAAGACCAACCCCAAGGGCCCGACGCAGGCCGATGTGCTGCGCGTCATCGGCGACGACGTGCGCCACGAAAAAGTCACCGCCCTCCTCTCCGGCCCTGGCTTTGTGATGCCCGCGGAGGTGAAACAACAACTGGTTCGCTCCGATACGACCTGGACCCTCGCCACCGCGACCGTCGACTACGCGAGCTTCAGCCCCGCGCTCAAGCCCACGGACGCCGACCTCACCAAGCACCTCGAAGCACAGGCGTTTCGCTACGAGATTCCCCCGCGCCTCGTCGTCAGCGCGGTTGAGTTTTCCTCGGGCAATTACGTCAATGCGGTCACCGTGACCGAAGCCGACGCCCGCGCCTACTACGACGCGAATCCCTCCCGTTTTCCGAAACCGCCCGAGGTCAAACCCTTCGACGCCGCCACGCCCGCGACGCCGCCGAAGGTGGACCCCGCCGCCGATTTCGCGGCGGTCCGTTCGCTCGTGGAAGCCGCGCTCAAGTTCGAACGCGCCAAGAAGCTCGCCGTCCAAGCCGCCTCCGATTTTTCCGAGGCGCTCGACAAGGCCAAGGTCACGGCCGGCCCCGCGCTCGAGAAGTTCCTCGCCGACCGCAAGCTCACCCTCCGCCCGCTCGCACCGTTTGCCCGCGACGCCGGCCCCGCCGAACTCGGCGGCGCCCCCGAGCTCGCCACCGAGGCGTGGCAGCTTTCGGCCCGGAAATTTTTCTCCGACGCGCTGCCGACCGCGAGCGGCGGGGCGGTGTTGTTCTGGAAGGAACTCCAGCCCGCCCGCAAACCGCAGTTCGCCGACATCCGCGACAAGCTCGCGACCGATTGGACCGAAAGCGAAAAGCGCAAGGCCTTTGTCGAACTCGGCCGCACCCTCAAAGCCCAGCTCGAGACTCGCCTGAAAGCCGGCGAGCCCATCGACAAAGCCGCCGCCGCCCTCGCCACCGCGAGCAACGTGAAAATCGACGTCAAGACCCCCGCCGCTTTCACCCCGCGCAATCCCCCGCAGGACCTTGACCGCCCCGCCCTCGGCGCCCTCGAGCGCCTCGAAAAGGGCCAGCTCGCCGACATGGACATCACGAGCGGTCTCTTCGTCTACGCCGTCGACAAGAAGGCCCCCGACCTCACCGAGGCCAACCCGCAGTTCGCCGCGACCCGCACGCAGCTCACCGGTTTTTACTCTCGGATGGGCAGCGGCTCCTACGTCTCCGAACTCGTCGCCGCCGAGCTCAAGAAGTCGGAACCGAAACCCTGAGTGGGTCCGCCGCCGGCCCGCGCCAAACCGCCGCCAATCCCGCCGGCCTTCCGTTCGCGCAACCCGGGCTTCCCTTCCCCGCCGCGATTCGTTTTTCTCGCCCCGCATGCCCCTCCGCGTTTACGCCCCGCTCGTCCCGCCGTGCCGCCTCTGCGGCGACGGCTTCGAGCACGCGCAACCCGCCGCCACCCCCGATCTCGCCGCCTGTCCGACCTGCGGTCAACCCGTCCGCCGCGGCCCGCCCGCGCGGGCGAATTCGCCGCAACTTTCCGCGCCCCTTTCCGTCTCGCGCGCCAAGGACGCCGGCTTCACGGTCTTGAAACGCATCTCGTCCGGTGAATTTGAAAAACAGTAACTTCCCCCGCCGCCCCGTGTTCTCCGCTCCGCTCCCCTCTCCACATCACGTCATGTCCCGCCTCCCCGCCCGCGCCCTTGTTATTCTCAGCCTCGCCCTCGCCGCGCACGCCGCCGCCCAGTCGACCCCGCCTCTGGCCCTCGACGACTGCATCGCCCGCGCGATGCGGAAAAACTTCGACCTCCAGATTCAGGGCCTCACCACCGACATCACGCGCGAGACCCTCAACATCTCCAAGGCCACCTTCGACGCCACGCTCAACGCCAGCACCTCCCGCACCCTCAACCAGTCGGCCTCCACCACCAGCACGCTCGACGGCACCGCCCTCGTCGGCCCCCGCTCCGATAACACCACCACGTCCGTCGGCGTCACCCAGTTGCTCGGCCAGACCGGCGCCACCGTCGGCCTCAGCGCCAACACCACCCGCGCCGCCACCAACTCCCGCAACGCCATCTTCAACCCCCAGTTCGCCACCGGCGTCAGCGCCACCGTCAGCCAGCCCCTCCTCCGGAACGCCGGCTCCACGGTCTCCCGCGCCACCGTCGAGCGCAACCTCATCGGCCTCTCCATCGCCACCCTCAACTACCGCTCCCGCGTCCTCACCGTCGTGCGCGACACCGAGAACGCCTACCACAACCTCGTCTCCGCCCGCGAAAACCTCCGCATCCGCAAGCTCTCCCTCGAACTCTCCCAAAAACTCTACGACGAAAACATCGCCCGCCGCGCCTCCGGCACCATGACCGACCTCGACGTCCTCACCGCCGAGGTCGGCGTCGCCAACGCCCGCCGCGCCGTCATCCAGTCCGAGCAGACCGTCACCAATCAGGAAGACATCCTCCTCAACCTCACCGGCCCCGCCGACTTCACCCAACGCCCCGGCCCCGTCGCCTTCAAGGACTACGCCGAAGCCCTCCCCACCTTCGACCTCGCCTACAAGGCCGCCCGCGAAAACTCCCCCGACTACCTCGCCACCGTCGCCACCATCAAACAGTCGGAAATCGACCTCGCCGTCGCCAAGCAGAACCGCCTCCCCACCCTCAACCTCAACGGCTCCCTCGGCTACACCAACACCGACCGCAGCTACAGCGACGTCATCGGCAACCTCGTCGACCGCCACGGCAACAACTGGTCCCTCGGCCTCGTTTACTCTATGCCCCTCGGCCAGCACGCCGACAAGGCCCGCCTCCGCAGCGCCAACTTCGCCATCAACCAGCAGAAAACCCGCCTCGACCAGTTCGACCAAAATCTCGTCCTCGCCGTCCGCTCCTCCGTCCGCGCCGTCGAGACCAACGTCGCCGCCGTCGCCATCGCCGCCAAGGCCACCGAGCTCAGCGCCAAGCAATACGACCTCCAGAAAGCCCGCTTCGACGCCGGCCTCTCGACGAGCCGCCTCGTCCTCCAAGCGCAGGACGACCTCGAAGCCGCCCGCGTCACCGAGCTGACCGCCCGCGTCACGCTCAACAACTCCCTCTCGGAACTCCACCGCCTCGAAGGCAGCTCGATCACCCGCTACAAGATCGAAGTCCCGGGCTACTGAGCAACGCCCCAGCAGCGGCGGCCGCCGCGAGCAACCGAGCCGCGTGAATCGCGGCGGGCACCGTAAGCAGCGGCTGATGCCATAAGCCAAGAAACCGCGTGCGTAGCGGCGGGCGTCCCTGCCCGCCGAAGCCATTCCCGCTGCGACACGAAGTCCGCCCGAAACTCAGACGAGGAAGAGCCTGCCTTCCGTGGCACGAGTCTCCCGACCCTTGATCAACCCTCCCGGCCGCGTTCAACCAAATTGGCCCCGTTGAAATCGGCCACAAAAAGCAAGAAACTGCGCAAAATCTTCGGCCGTAATTCATACGAAACAATCCGGAGCTATTTACCTCGCCGGTAGAGGCGGTCTCGCTCCCAGACCGGCCTCTTCTCCTCTGCGGCGTCAGTAAACTCGATGTTTCAACGACGCCCCTTCGCCAACGACGCCGCCGAGAGCCCAGAGCCGAAAGCTGAACGCAAAACCAAGCGGTGAACTCCGCGCGGGCCCTTCCGAGTCCGAGCTCCTACTCCGCGGATTGGGCGCTCAGCTCCCGACTCTCAGCTCCCGACCGCATGAGTCCGGCCGAGAGTAAGACCAAAGGGTGAACTCCGTCAGCGCTTTTCCGAACACCCGCCCGCCCCTATGGATCAGGCGCTCAGCTCTCGCCTCTCTGCTCTCAACTCCATGAGTCCGGCTTGCGTCGAATTCAATCCGCTCGTTCTTGCGCGTTCTGTTACCTTTTGTGGCCACTCCCGGCGGCGCGAATAGACATGATTGCCCGCATTTCCTAAATCCCCACGACCGGCTCATTGTCCGGTTCGGAATGAAACTCCTGAACGCCTGACTCAGTTGTAGGGCGGAGTCGCCAACCCCGCCGGCTTTGGCCGGCTGTGCCGCCTGACCGAATCGGGTAGTCGACACACATTGTTGAAATGCCGTGTTACACCCCGTCCGGCGTGAGCCTTGCCAGTCGGATTCGCAACGCCGCGCCGGCGGGTCTCCGCCCGAGGCAAACATTAAGAGTTAAAACCCGACCCCCTCGGCATTCCGCTTGAGCGCTTACGACGCAGTGCAACCGACCATGGACTTGGCGTGGGTCACCGTCAACGTGCACATGAGGTTATTATTCACCTCGGTCGCTGCGGCCGCGCCCGCCTCGGTCTCCTCCGAGTCGAGCTTCGCGATGGTCGGAGTCTGCCAAGCGCGTTTGCCGGGGGCCACGGCCACCGGGGAACGGGTCGCGGCGATAGTGGGTAAATCCGAACCGGTGGGAGAGATATTCATGATGGGACGATGGGACGAGTTTCTTGGGTGAATGGGTGGACGACGAGTGGACCGGGTGAGTGCGCTCACGGAGCGCAGTCGTGTCAAATACGTTCTCGTCCGAGCCGGCGAAGATGGTGCGGCGGACGGGGCCTAACGTGCCCCATTCTCTGCCCTCAGCCTCCGTGCCAACCGCTCGCGCGCGCCGCTCGGAGGAACATTCGCGGCCTGACCCCCACGGCCCCCCCACCCGCCGTTCGGAAAGCCCCGCCACCCGCGCAAAAAAAAGACCGCCCGGTTGGGCAGTCACCTTGACGTTTAGCGCCGGGCCGACAGGCAAATCATTATTCCCGTCGGGCACTCGACTTCACGAAACCGTGCAGCCAGATTTGGAGACGTTTTTGATGTAAGCGACACAAGCCATCGACGTCATCGCCTCGAACATAACCGCCGCTGCTCCGGTCTCCGTATCATCGGCACCGAGGAGGGAAATTTGCGGCGTCTGCCACGCCTTTTTCTGCGTGGCTCCGGCGGGCGACGAATCAGTGCGGGTGGCGGAGGGTGAAGGAGTCGTTTGCATGGTTGGGAATTTGCGCCCGGCGAGTAGTGCCACCCACGACGAAGGCTTGTCGAGAAGTATTTTGATTTCCGGCTGAGTGTGCGTGTTACCAGAGACCCGGCCGGACGCAGCGCGGCTGGGGTGGCTCGGACGTCCCACCCGTGGCCGCGCGGGGCCGCCGGTCCGCCCGTCTCCGCCTACGTGGGTGCGAAGCCCCTGCCACTCAGGCCACGACCTTACTTCCCGTTGCATCCGGCTGACGCGAGCGGCGCGGCCCGGGTGCGGGGTGCGTCGCCGAAACGTGCCCGCCCGCCGCTAATATTAAGAGTGAAGACCAGACCCGCCGGGCATCCCTTCCTGCCTCACTCGCTCGGATTTTTCGGCAGGAAGATTTAGGGCAGGAAGATTTTCTCAACACTACCCGCCTCGCCCCTCCGGCCGTTCCCCAATCTGTGGCTCCCTGAATCTGCGGGAAATATTCCGAATCAAAGAAAATTCTCCCTCAGATTCAGGCACCCGCAGATCGGCCGAACACCGCTCCTAACCCCGAGCTCCCAACCCCTGAGGCGAGACGCCTCAGCCACGACTCGCCCGCCGCGTTTCACGGCCTTGGCTCGGTCCGAAATCTTCCTGCAAAAAAATCTTCCTACCTCGTCGGCTCGGATTTCTCAGGTAGGAAAATTCTATTGGTAGGAAGATTTTCCAAACCACCCACCGCGCGCCCTCCGCATTTCATCGCCTTGGTTGGTGCCGAAATCTGCGGCGCCCTGAATCTGCGGGAAAAATGCCGGATAAGAAAATATTCCCACAGATTCAGGCACCCGCAGATTGGCCGAACACCACTCCAAACCCCGAGCCCCCAAACCCTGAGGCGAGACGCCTCACCTACGACTCGCCTCCGCGCCCTCCGCGTCCTCCGCGTTTCCCCGCCTTGGCTCGGGCCGAAATCTTCCTGCCCCAAATCTTCCTGCCTCATCGGCTCGAATATCGTGGCAGGGAGACAATGCCGGAACGATTCCGTCCAGAGCTCAGAGCCAAGAGCTGAGAGCAAAATCAAAGGGTGCGCCCAAACGGTATATCTCCGTGCGCAGGACCGGCCCCCGTGGATCGGCTCTCAACTGCACGAGCCCGGCAAAACCGAACAATCCCCGTCTGCCGAACCACCCTCCGAGCCATCCTCTCTGCGCTCCTCCCGCCTCTGCGGTGCAAAGGACACCACCGAAAGGGAAAAAGCGCAGAGCCGACCCCGCGCTCCGCCCGCGCGCGAGCCGCCCCGCCTACGCCGGTAACGCCCACGCCTCCGGCACGCTATAGCCGAACTGGTAGATGATGCGCGGCCGCGCGCCGTTCACCGGGAACGCCGAGTGCTCCACCTCCGACGCGAAAAACGCCCACCCGCCGCGCTCGATGAGCGGCACCGGTTTTTTCCCAATTATCGGCGTGCCCCCGCCGTCGGGTTTCGAGACGACGACATTGCACCGCAGGTGCTTCAGCGGCTTGTCCTGATAGAGCCGGGCATCCGTGTGGGGATGCACGAAGCCCCCATGATAAATCACCGAAATCACCCAGCCCAGCTCCGGATCGACCGGCATCCCCGCCAGCCCGAACCGCGCGTCGAGGCGCGCGGCCACCTCGCGGATGAGCGGCGTCACGAGCGGCCCGCCCCAGATGCACTGGCAGTAGCGGTTTTTCCCAAACCCATTCGGCGCGAGCACGTCGTCGGACTTGAGCTGCAACGCGTAATCCTCCAGCGCGGCGCGCTCGGTCTCGTCGATGAGGTCGGAAAATGTGATAAACGGTGCGCCCATGCGCGCCACCCGATAGCCCAACCCACCCGCAAATCAAGCGGCGAGGCCTGCCAACGCACGCCGCAGCAAACCGTTTCCCGGCGGCGCTGATGGTCCCGGCTCTTTTCAAGCTTGGACTGAAAACATAACCGCGGAGTGCGCGGAGGACGCGAAGACGCCGGGGATTTCTCCGCGCCCTCCGCGTTTCAAGGTCCGGGTTCGGCGGACGTCGGCGTGAGCCGCAGCACGCACGCTGCCATCCCTCCCGAAAATCCTGACCATCTCGGCGACGATTTTGACCGCCCCAATTTCCGGCCAATTTCCCGGCCTCCGGCCCGCTCGGCCGGAACGACTCAGTTGAACCGCGAATGGACGCGAATGGACGCGAACAAAAAAGACGACCCGCACCACGAAGACACGCTCGCACCAAACGGTGAACGGAGATTTCGCCGGGAACCGCTGTTGGGCTGCCTGTGAATTCGCGTCTATTCGTGTCCATTCGCGGTTCTTTAATTGCACGGGTCCCGCTCAGACCATCACCTCGCCCCGCTCGTCGAGATACCCCCACCGCCGCATCGCCTCGCCGTGATCGGTGATGATGCGCTGCGCCTGCGCCGGCGTGAGCGCCTCGCGCCACGCCCCGCTCTCCCCCTTCCGGAAAAACGATTTCGCCTGCGTCATCCGCTCGCCGAACCCCTCCCGCTCCTCCTGCGCGCGCAACTCCTCGAACCGGCTGAACGCGATCGCCTTCGCCACGCGCGCCGGCTCGTCCGGCAGGCCGACGAAGCGCGCGGCGGCGGCAAACGTCTCCTGCGGCCGGCGCTTCATATCCTCGTAGCGCACGACGAGCACGCGTTGCCCGGGCGCGTCGGCCCAGCTCGCGGCGTGCGCGCCCCACGTGAGGAATTTTTGGCGAAACTGGTTGGAGAGCCCGGCCGAAAAATCGTTCGACTCATACGCCGCGTCCGCCATCCGCGAGAATGCCAAGGGGGTCGGGTTTTAACTCTTAATGTCCGCCGCGCGCGCACGTCGGTCCGTCGCACGGAACCAAGCGCCACGGCTTACGCCGGGTTCCGTCGCCAGCTCCTCCCCGCCGACACGCTCCCCTCCTGAGCTTCGCGGGCGGCAGGGCTCCAGGGGCTTCGATGAAACAAGCCCGGAGTTCGTGCCCTGAGCTTTGCCCGGAATCGATTTGTCCAAAATCTTCCGGCGGAAGCCGGGGCGACGAACTCGGGGCGTCGACGGGGTTTCCCGTCATAGGTAATAACACTTCGGCAGACGGGGCTAGGCTTCCCGGCTCCGTCCATCTGCGGCTCCCTGAATCTGCGGGAATTTTTCCGACCGGATCGCCGCTCGGGTGGGCGACCCGTGTGGGCCGAAAATTTCCCCGCAGATTCGGGATGCTGCGGATTTTCCATCACCCGACCGGCTGCCGGCACCCCGTTGCGGCGCCGCGCGTGCGACCGCACGATGCTCTGTATGCGGGAGTCCATTTTCGCTCCCGTCGATCCACAAGGCGGGACGCCTCGTCCACGTCTGGAAATGCCGAGAGAGGTCATGGTTCAACTCTCAACGTCCGCGGCGCACGAACGCTCGCGACCTTTCCCCCCTCGCAACTGGCCGGCCACCGGCGCGGCACCAAGTCGACACGCCGTCGACTGTGTTCCGCCGACGCGTCGGCACTTCGCTCCCGCCTTTAGCGAATCTGCGCCCATCCGTCATTCGACGAATTCGTCTCGCGCTTGCTCCTCGAAGGAACGTCTCCTCGCCACGGCCCTCGTTTCGCGCCGGCATTTTGCTTGCTTGCACGGTCTCTGCGCCGGCCCGGATTCCACGGCGGCGGCAGGATGCCGCCGATCCTGATAGGGTGCCACTCCTGCCGCCACCTCACCCTTTGCAGGAAAGTGAGATGCGCCCTCGCGCCACCGGCGCCCAACTTTTTCCTTGCCGACCTCCGCGAGATTTTTTTCTAGGACGCCGTTTTTGTTCACCGGAAAATCCCGCTCGCTTCCGAAACTCATCCCTGTCGTCTTCGTCCCCTTTCGCTTTCCCACCTCCCATGATTGAAGTCAAAGGCCTGGTCAAAACCTACGGCGCAAAGCGCGCGGTCGACGGCGTCTCGTTCTCCGTCAAACGCGGCGACATCCTCGGCTTCCTCGGCCCCAACGGCGCCGGCAAGTCCACCACGATGAAGATGATCACCGGCTTCCTGCGCCCCACCGCCGGCACCGCGACCGTGGACGGCATCGACGTCACTGCTGATCCCGTCGCCGTGAAGCGCAAGCTCGGCTACCTCCCCGAGAGCGCGCCCGCCTATCCCGAGATGACCGTCGAGGAATTCCTCGGCTTTATCGCCGAAATCCGCGGCTTCCGCACCGCCGATGCGCGCCGCGCCCAGGTCGACCGCGCCATCGGCCTCACGCATCTCCAACCCGTGCGCAAGCAGACCATCGAAACACTCTCGAAGGGTTTCAAGCAGCGCGTCGGCGTCGCGCAGGCCGTCCTCCACGACCCGCCCGCGCTCATCCTCGACGAACCCACCGACGGCCTCGACCCAAACCAAAAAATCGAGATCCGCTCCCTCATCAAGAGCATGGCCGTCGAGAAAACCATCATCCTCTCCACGCACATCCTCGAGGAGGTCGACGCGATCTGTAATCGCGTGATCATCATCTCGCAGGGCAAGGTGGTCGTCGACGAGACGCCCGCCGCGCTCCACGCGCGCCTGCCCGGCGCCCGCCTCGACGAAATCTTCCGCACGCTCACGCGTGGCGATATTTGAGAATGAAGTAGCGAGTAGCGGGTAGTGAGTAGCGAGCATCGCTCCCGACTCCCACCCGCAGCCTCCAAACCCGAGCCTACGCGCTACCCGCTACTCGCTACCCACTACTTTCCCAGCCCATGAAACAGATCGTCCCCCTCTTCAAACGCGAGTTCCTCGGCTACTTCCGGTCGCCCGTGGCCTACGTCGTGATCATCACGTTTCTGGTGATGTCCGTGGCGTTCGCGTTCTCCCGTTACGGCGCGTTTTTCCGCGCCGGCGTCGCGAGCCTCGAAAGCTACTTCGTGTTTTTCCCGTGGCTGTTCCTCTTTCTCGGGCCCGCGGTCGGCATGAGACTCTGGTCCGAGGAAAAACGCGCCGGCTCCATCGAGCTGCTCTTCACGCTCCCCGTGACGACGCTCGAGGCGGTGCTCGGAAAATTTCTCGCCGGCTGGGCGTTCCTCAGCGCGGCCATCGTCCTCAGCCTCCCGATGGCGGCGACGATCGGTTACCTCGGCTCGCCGGATTGGGGCGTCGTGGCGACGACCTATCTCGGCGCCATCCTCATGGCGGGTTCGTATCTCGCCGTGTGCTCGCTGATGTCGTCGTTCACGAAAAACCAGGTCATCAGTTTCATCCTCGGCCTGCTCGCGTGCGCGGCGCTGGTGTTTGCGGGGTTCAGCAGTTTCACCGGGTTGCTGGAGGCGAATTTCCCGCAGTTCGTTTCCGACGCCGTCTCGAACTTCAGCTTCATCACCCACTTCGACGCGTTCACCAAGGGCATCGTCGACCCGAAGGACATCGTGTTTTTCCTCTCACTGATGGGCTTCACGCTCTTCCTCAACGTCGTCGTCCTCGAACGCTAGGCCGCCCGCTCCCCTCCTCCCCGTTTCCCAACTCTCCGCTCCTGCGATGAAACTCTCCGGCAAAGCCCTCGCCCTCGTCCTCCTCTTCGTCGGCCTCGTGCTCGTCAACTACCTCGCCTCCTCGATCCCCGTGCGGCTCGATGCGACCGCCGACTCGATCTACTCGTTGTCCCCGGGCACCAAGTCCCTCCTCGGCAAAATCGAGGAACCCGTCTCGCTCACGCTCTACTTTTCCAAGGACGCGTCCGGCCTCCCGATCCAATACAAAAACTACGCCACGCGCGTCTCCGAGATGCTGCGCCAATACGTCCGCGCCTCCCGCGGCAAGCTCACGCTCACCGTCGTCAACCCGCAGCCCGACACGCCCGAGGAGGAGAAGGCGACCGCCGCCGGCCTCACCCCGCAGGTGTCGCGGCAGGGCGGCGAGCAGTTTTTCTTCGGCCTCGTCGTCACGCAGGCCGACCTCCAGAAAAACATTCCCGCCTTCACCCCGCAGCGCGAACAGTTCCTCGAGTATGATCTCTCGAAACTGATCTACAGCGTGCAACAGCTCGACAAGCGGAAGCTCGGCCTCCTCACCAGCCTCCCGCTCCAGGGCACCGACCCGCAGCAGATGCAGATGATGATGATGATGCGCCAGCAGCCGCAGCCGAGCCAGATGGTCATCGCGGAGCTCGAGCAGTCGTTCCAAATCATCCGCGTCGAGGCGAGCGCGACGGAGCTGCCCGCCAATCTCGACGCCCTCGCGGTTATCCACCCGCAGGGCGTCACGCCGAAACTTCAGTTTGCCATCGACCAGTTCCTCCTCGCGGGGAAGCCCGTCTTCCTCGCCGTCGATCCGGCCTCGCAACACTTCAAGCGCCAGAGCAACCCGCAGCAGCAGATGATGGGGCAGGCCCCGCAAAACGTGACCAGCGATCTCCCCGTGCTGCTCAACGCCTACGGCATCGCCTACGATCCGCAGAAGGTCGTCGGCGATTTGGAAAACGCCACCGAGGTCCGCACCGGCCAGAACAGCACCGCGCGTTATCCGATTTGGCTCAGCCTGCGGAAACCCAACTTCAGCGAGAAATCCCTCCCGACCGCGCAGCTCAACAGCGCGATGTTCATCGAGTCCGGCAGCCTCTCGCAGAAGCCCGGCACCGGCCTCACGTTCACCTCGCTCGTCGAAACCTCCGCCGCCGCCGGCGACATCGCGAGCATGATGCTCCAGTTCGCCCAGCCCGACGACGTCGCCAAACAAATCACCGCCAGCGGCAAGAAAACCATCGCCGCCCTCGTGACCGGAAAATTCAAGAGCGCCTTCCCCGACGGCGCGCCCAAGGACGAGCCCAAGCCCGACGACAAGAAGGACGACAAGAAACCCGAGCCCGCGAAATCCGCCGACGCGCTCAAGGAATCCAAAGGCACCTCGACGCTCTTCGTCATCGCCGACACCGACTGGCTCTTCGACGACTACAGCGTGCAGAAGATGAATTTCTTCGGCCAGACCGCCGCCCAGCCCATCAACGACAACCTCGCCTTCGCCGCCAACACCATCGAGTTCCTCGGCGGCTCGCAGGACCTCATCTCCATCCGCGGCAAGGGCACCTCGCTCCGGCCGTTCGAGGTCGTCCGCAAGATGCAGGTCGACGCCCAGAAACAATATCAGGCGAAACTCACCGCCCTCGACGCCAACCTCCAGGACGTGCAGAAAAAACTCTCCGAACTTCAGGGCAAGAAAACCGAGGGCAATCGCCTCATCGCCTCCCCCGAGGTCGCCAAGGCGATCGAGAAATACCAAAAGGACGCCGCCGCCGCCCGCGTTGAGCGCCGCAAAACCAGCCGCGCCCTCACCGTCGATATCGACCGCCTCGAAACCAAGCTCCTCATCGTCAACCTCGCCGTCTCGCCGCTCCTCGTGATCGGGTTCGGCTTCTGGTTCTACCGCTCGCGTCGCTCCTGACGGCGCCGCATCGCGCGCATCCGGCCTCGCCGGGTCCGCGCGCCCGCCCTCCCCTTCTCCTCCGCGCACTCCGCGCCCTCCGTGTTTCCCTTCCGCAGATGAAACTGAAAACCCTCATCGCCACCATCCTCGCCCTCGGCGCGCTCTCCGCGCTCGCCTGGTTCCTCAACCGCCCGGCCCCCGCGCCCGTCGCCGACACCCGCGTCGGCCAGCCGCTCATCGCCGGCGCGACCGTCGAGAAAGCCGCCAAGCTCCGCGTCACCGACGCGGGCAAGACCGTCACCGTCGTCCGCCATGCCGACGGCACGTGGAAAAACGCGTCCTACTACGACCTCCCCGCCGACTTCTCCAAAATCACCGGCCTCATCGGCAACCTCACCGAGGCCAAACTCGACCACCTTGTCACCGAGCGAAAGGACCGCATCGACCGCCTCGAATTCAAGGACACCAAGATCGAGCTGCTCGACGCCGCCGACAAGGAACTCTGGTCCGTCACCCTCGGCAAAAATCCCGAGACCGGCGGCGGCAAGTTCGTCCGCCTCGGCACCGAGCAAAAGGCGTTTCGGGCCAGCCTCAACGCCTACCTCGACACCGAGCCGAAGAACTGGGCCAACAGCGAACTCCTCGCCCTCAAAGCCGACGACATCGCGAAAATCGAGATTCCTTTCGCTGAGGGCGGCCCCGTCGTCGCCAGCCGCGCGAAAAAAGACGACGCCTGGACCGCCGACAATATCCCCGCCGGCCAGAAACTGAAAGCCGACAAGATTTCGTCCACGCTCAGCGCCGTCACCGCGATCCGTTTCTCCGACACCAACGATCTCGCCGACGAAAAATTCACCGCCGCCAAGGCCAACGCCCGGGCGTTCAAGCTCACGACCTTCGACGGCAAGACCGTGACCGTCACGCTCGGCCGCAAGCCCGAGGAGAAAAAGCTCAAGCCCGTCGCCCCGGCCGCCGACGGGAAATCCGGCCCCGCCTCGCTCGGCTCCGTCGCCGACCTGCTCAAGAAAGAGGACAAGCCGAAAGCCCCCGCCGCTCCCGGCGACGACAAGAAACCCGACGCCGACAAACCCGTCGCCCCCGAATTCGAAACGATCCCCGCCGGCCCCGTCTTCGTGGTCATCGGCCACAGCGACGCCACCGCCCCGATCAACGCGATCATGACGAAGCGCGCCTACCAGATTTCGGATTACACCTTCACGGGCCTCCCGCAGAAGTCCGACGAACTCTTCGAACCCGCCCCGCCCCCTCCCGTTCCGGCTCCCCCGCCCCCACCCGCGCCGGTCACTCCGAAGCCCGAGGAAAAGAAGTAGAAGCCACCTTCCTCGCTGTTCTCGGTAGGTAGCTCTGCAGGACTGGGGCCCCAACGGGGCGAAAATTGAAAGCGGCTCCTGTCTGGTTTCGATGGGTCGCCATTCCTCTGCCGCCCATTCCGTTGCCAACACCGCTTGAGTAAGTCTCGCCAGTGCGGGCCACCGGCAGCGTGGCAGAGGAATGGGTGGCAACGGAATGGAGTGATTCGCGGCTCATCACTGCTGGCCTGCTACTAGGGTCGCCTTGGGGAACCCTCCTCCATCAAGACCAGCGAGGAACCGTGAAAGCCCAGGGCAGCGCCCTGGGAAATGATCCCCTACGAATCCAAGCCCTGAAAGGGCGAAACCGCACGAGGGTGTCGCCCCTTTCAGGGCTGAGATATTTTTCCAAACGGATTTCCAGCGCGCTGCCCTGGGCCATCGGCTTTCTCCCCGTCGGGGTTTCTGAGCAGGCCAACGTCGATCCGCTCCGGCCAGTCGCCGCCGCGGCGTCACCGCTCGGATTGCTTCGCGCGTCGCCCGAAGGCCTCGGCACCGGGCACGCCATCTCGAGGTTTGCCCTCGCTGCGAACGGAGTTTTGCTCGGCGCATGTCCGCCCTCCCCCGCGTCCTCGCCTTCGCCGGCAGCGCCCGTCGCGAATCGCTCAACCGAAAATTTCTCGCCGCCGCCGCCGCCGCCACGCGCGAGGCCGGCGCCACGGTGACCGTCGTCGAACTGAGCGATTTTCCGTTGCCGCTCTACGACGGCGACCTCGAAGACTCCGGCGGACTGCCCGACAACGCGCGGAAACTCGCCGCGCTCATGGCCTCGCACGACGCCCTGCTCGTCGCCTCCCCGGAATACAACGCCATGCTCACCCCGCTCCTGAAAAACACGATCGATTGGTGTTCGCGCGCCGAGGACAATGCGTTCGGTGGCAAGGTCGCCGCCGTCATCTCGGCGTCGCCCGGCGCGATGGGCGGCATGCGCTCGCTCCTCCAGGCGCAGCAACTCCTGCTCAAGCTCGGCTGCCACGTCGTGCCCGGCCAATGCGCGCTCCCCGGCGCGGCCAAGGCGTTTGACGCCTCGGGCCACCTCCTCGATCCCCGCGCCGAAAAATCCCTGCGCACCCTCGTCGCCGCGCTGGTCGCGACCGCGCGCAAACTCGCGGCGTAACCGCCCCGATGCGCTCGCGCCTCCTCTGGTCGCTGCTCGCGGTCGGCCTCGCCGCCACTCGTGCCGCCGACTATCCCACGCCCCGCGAAGGCGATGTCATGTTGCGCGACTTCGCGTTTCACTCGGGCGAGATCCTCCCCGAAGTGCGCCTCCACTACCGCGCGATCGGCACGCCGCGCCGCGACGCACAGGGCTTGGTGAGCAACGCCGTCCTCCTCCTCCACGGCACCGGCGGCACCGGGAAAAGCCTGCTGCGCGCCGAATTCGCCGACGAACTCTTCGACCCCGGCCAACCGCTCGACGCGAAAAAATATTTTCTCATCCTGCCCGACGCCCTCGGCAGCGGCCAGTCGAGCAAGCCCAGCGACGGCCTCCGCGCGAAATTTCCCCGCTACGGCTACCGCGACCTCGTCGTCGCCACGCATCGGATGCTCACCGAAGGCCTCGGCGTGAACCACCTCCGCCTCATCCTCGGCACCTCGCAAGGCGGCATGCTCGCGTGGCTCTGGGGCGAGCACCACCCCGAGTTCGCGGACGCGCTCCTCCCGCTCGCCAGTGCGCCCGGCCCCATCGCCGGCCGCAACCGCGCCTGGCGCCGCCTCGCCATCGACGCCGTGCGCGGCGATCCGGGCTGGGCCGAGGGCAACTACACCGCGCAACCGCCTGCGCTGCACACGGTCGCCGCCATGTTTTTTCTCGTGAGCAGCAACCCCGTCCTCCGCCTCGCGGAGGCGCCCACGCTCGCGCGCGCCGACGCGGTGTTCGACGCCTACGTCGCCGACTTCGTGAAAACGCACGACACCAACGACGTCCTCTTCGCGCTCGAATCCTCCCGCGACTACGATTCCAGCGCCGCGCTGGAAAAAATCCGCGCCCCGCTCCTCGCAATCAATTCCGCCGACGACTACGTCAACCCGCCCGAGCTCGGCCTGCTCGAGCGCGAAATCGCCCGCGTCCCGCGCGGCCGCGCCGTCGTGCTCCCGCCCGGCCCCGACACGCGCGGCCACCAATCCCACTCCCACGCGCGCCTCTGGAAAGACGAACTCGTCCGCCTCCTCGCGGAGTCCGAGCCCAAGTAGTCGGCGACGGCGACCGCCTGAATCCTCGCGGTTTCCCCGCCGCCGGCAGCGCGCCCGGCAGCGCGGGCTTGCGGCGTGCGGCGCGGTTCCTAGCGTGCGCGCCTCCATGAAACTTTTCATTGCCGGACACCAAGGCATGGTCGGCGCCGCCCTCGTGCGGCGCTTCGCCCGCGAGCGCGACATCACCGTCGTCACCCGTCCGCGCCGCGAACTCGACTTCGCGAACCAGGCTCAGGTCGAGGCCTTCTACGCCGAGGAAAAACCCGACGCCGCGATCATCGCCGCCGCCAAGGTCGGCGGCATCCACGCCAACCACACCTACCCCGCCGAGTTCATTTATTCGAACCTCGCCGTCGCCACCAACTCGATCCACTCCGCGTGGCGCCACGGCGTGAAGCGCCTGATCTTCCTCGGCAGCTCGTGCATCTATCCGAAGCACGCGCCGCAACCCATGCCCGAGACCTGTCTGCTCACCGGCCCGCTCGAGCCCACCAACGAGGCCTACGCCATCGCGAAAATCGCCGGCCTCAAGCTCGCCGAGTTCTACCGCCGCCAATACGGCGTCTGCTACCACTCCGCGATGCCGACCAACCTCTACGGCCCCGGCGACAACTACCACGGGCAAAACTCGCACGTGCTCCCCGCCCTCCTCCGCCGCTTCCACGAAGCGCGGGTGGCGGGCCTCGCCGAGGTCGCCGCGTGGGGCACGGGCTCGCCTCGCCGCGAATTTCTCCACGTCGACGATCTGGCCGACGCGTGCGCGTTTCTCCTGCGCCTCGAAAACCCGCCCGACCTCGTCAACGTCGGCACTGGCACCGACGTTTCGATCCGCGAGGTCACCGAGACCGTGGCTCAGGTCACCGGCTTCACGGGCCGCATCGCGTGGGACGCGACGAAACCCGACGGCACGCCGCGCAAACTCATGGACGTCACGCGCCTCTCGAAGCTCGGTTGGTCCGCGAAAATCGCACTCTCCACCGGCCTCGCCGCGACCTACCAAAGTTTCCTCGCCGAGAAAGCGGCCGGCACGCTGCGCGAGTGAGAGCGAGCGGCGTTTCGCCGTGAGACGGCGGTCTCGCCGTAGGCCACTTCGAGCCGGCGCGGGCCGTTGTTCTCGGACGATCTACGAGGTGCCTCTGGACCGTAGGGCCGCCGCTCGCCGGCGCGCCTTCGCGCTTTGCCCACAGGAATCAAAACCGTTCTTCGCTGTTTCCCGCGGGTCGAACGCCGCCCATTCAGAAGCCCCCCAAGGGGCGCAAGTCGACAGCCCAGAGCAAGGCCCTGGGAAATGTCCCCGAGAGAATCCAAACCCTGAAAGGGTAAGACCCGACGAGGATGTCGCCCCTTCAGGGCGAAGACCCTTATCAATCCGATCCTCAGGGCGTTGCCCCACTGCCATTGAACTAGCGGTTATTGAATTAGCGGTAAGTTCCCGCTGCCGCGATGCCTTGCACGCCGGAGGCGTGCCAGAAAGTAGCCGGGGGTTGAGGAACGCCCCCCCGGTGATCATGGTTTTTCCGATGCACCCCGGAGCGGGTGCCAGAAGTTCTGGTCGGCGGAGCTTTCTGGCATCCCA
>JBEANZ010000017.1:0-3885 GCA_041165185.1 Verrucomicrobiota bacterium
TCATGCCGCCTTTGATGCCGCCGCCGGCGAGCCACATGCTGAAGCCGTAGTTGTGGTGGTCGCGGCCCTTGCCCGCCTCGGCCTCGGGCGAGCGGCCAAACTCGCCGCCCCACACGAGCAGCGTGCTGTCGAATAGCCCGCGGCGCTTCAGGTCGGCGATGAGTCCGGCGATCGGTTTGTCGACGTGCGAGGCCATGCGGAGGTGGTTCTCCTCGATGTCGCCGTGCGCATCCCACGTGAGGTTGCCCGAGCCGCCGCCGGAGACGACGGTGACGAAACGCACGCCCTTCTCGACGAGCTTGCGCGCGAGCAGACAGCGGCGGCCGTAGTCGTTGGTCGCGTCGGCGCCGACCCCGTAGAGGTCGAGCGTCTCCTGCGGCTCGCGCGAAAGATCGAGCACGTCGGGCGCCTCGGTCTGCATGCGGAACGCGAGGTCGTAGGCGTTCATCCGCGCGGCGAATTCCTCATCGAGCGGATCGGCGGAGGAGGCGTTGAGACCTTGGATGAGATCGAGCGTGCGACGGCGCTCGGCGGGCGATACGCCCGGCGGCAGGTCGAGATTGAGCACGGGTTTTTTCCCGGGCCGAAACATCGTCGGCTGATAAATCGCCGGCAGAAAACCCTGCGCATACATCGGCTGCCCCGCGGGCAACGCGCCGTCGGGGTCGGGCATCACGACGTAGGACGGCAGCGAGTCGGTCTCCGCGCCGAGGCCGTAGGTGATCCACGAGCCCATGCTCGGCGCGCCGGGGACGACGCGGCCGCTGAAGAGTTCGTATTGCGCCGCGGAGTGAACGACGGAGTTGCCCTGGCACGAGCGGATGATCGCGAGATCGTCAACGCACGTCGCGACGTGCGGAAACAGATCGGAGACCTCGATGCCGCTCCGGCCGTATTTTTTGAATGTGCGCTTCGTGCCGAGGAGTTTCGCGGTGGGCTTGATGAACTGGTATTTCACCTCGCCGAATTCCTTCGGGCGCGACTGGCCGCTGAGCTCGTTGAGCAGTGGTTTCGGATCAAACGTCTCCATCTGGCTCGGCCCACCGGCCATGAAGAGAAAGATCACCGACTTCGCCTTCGCCGGGAGCGGCGGGAGTTTGGGCGCGAGCGGATTTGTCGATGCGCCCGCGGTGGCGTTGGCCGCCCGAAGACCTTGCGCGTGTAACATGGCCGCGAGCGCGAGCCCACCGAAGCCGCACGCGGAGTCGCGAATGAATTCGCGCCGTGTGCGCGTGGGCCGCTCGTGAGTGTGGGCTTGGCCGGGACCGGGGCAGCAATCAGCCGGTGAGGCCTCCGAAGAAAATGGCGTCTTCAATTTGAGATGGGGTGACGGGGAGCCCCAACGGGGCGAAAAGTCGATAGCCCAGGGCAACGCCCTGGGAATCGTGATGTGATTTTCCACGAGCTCCGAAACGGCGACACTTCGGCGGAGTTTCGCCCTTTCAGGGCTTGGGATTTTCTTCTGACAAATCCCCGGGGCGTTGCCCCCGGCTTTCGACTTTCGCCCCTTCGGGGCTGCGAACACAACGCGCTGACGCGCCAGTGGGTGCATGCTGCCCCGCCCTCGAACTGCCACGGCGTGAAAAAAAATTCCGCGCTACGGCACATACAGAAACGCGTTGAGGTTGAGCATCGCGAGGGCGAACTCCTTCGTCGGCGCGCCGCCGCGCAGAAAATCCACGCCGAGTTTCTTCTCCGCGTCGGTCGGCGCGCGATTCGCGACGAGCCAATAGGCGCGATCGACGATTTGCGCGGGCGCGGCATCGGGGCCGGCCTCGCGGGTGAGCCTCGCGGCGAACGCGGCGGAGAGTTCGTTGGCGAGCTTGCCGTTCATCAGCTCCAGCGCCTGCGGCGCGTGTGTGCTCGCCTCGCGCCGGCCGCAGCTCCCGAGCAAGTCCGGTTGATCAAACGTCTCCATGAACGGCAGGCGCAGGTTGCGTTTCGCGATCAGGTAGATGGAGCGGCGCCGGTGCTCGGACGCGTCCTTGGCGACCTCCCACTGCGAGGGTTTGTAGAGGAGCTTCACCTGCTCTTCGTCGACGGGGACCATGATGCTCTCGCCGCCACGCTTCGCGTTGAGCTGGCCGGAGACGGCGAGCATCGCATCCCGGATTTCCTCCGCGCCGAGCCGGCGCGGGCGCATGTGCCAGAGCAGCCGGTTCTCCGGATCGACGCGCATCGCTGCGGCGGCGGCAGTGGCGGACTGAGCGCGCGACGACTGCCGGTAGGCGCTGCTCAATACGATGGCGCGGTGCAGCGGTTTCGCGCGCCAGCCGCCGGCGACGAATTCGCGCGCGAGCCAGTCGAGCAACTCCGGGTGGCTCGGGCGGTCGCCATTCTGGCCGAAATCATTCGGTGTCTTCACGAGGCCCGTGCCGAAGTGGTGTTGCCAAATGCGGTTCACGGCGACGCGCGCGGTGAGCGGGTGCGCCGGATCGGTGAGCCAGCGCGCGAGCGCGGTGCGCGGCGCGAGGGTGTCGGCGGGCAACTCGGCGAGATTGTCGCTCACGAGCACGGTGGGCGGACGCGGCGCGACGGGTTCGCCCTTGCTGTCCCAGTCGCCGCGCTTGAGCACGTGGATGGGCGTGCGCTTGTCGGGCTCGTTTCGGGTCGTGAGGATCGAGGGCGGCGCGGGCGGGAGCTTGGCCTCGAGGTCGCGGATCTGCCGCGTCACCGTCTGCCGGTCCGCGCCCCCGAGATTTTCGAGCAGTGCGCGGAGTTCGTCGAGCTGGGCGTTGAGCGGCTTCCATTTCGCCTCGAACGGCTCGCGCTCGGCCGGCGACATCAGCAGGACGCTGTGCTCCTGCGTCGCCGCGAAATACGCCTGCAGCCGGTAATAGTCCTTCTGCAAAATCGGATCGAGCTTGTGGTCGTGGCAGCGTGCGCAGCCGACGGTGAGGCCGAGGATCGCGGAGCCGATGATGTCGGTGCGCTCGATGAGGATTTCGTTGCGGCTGACTGCGACGGTTTGGTTTCCCGCGTTGCGGCGCACGGCGCCGAAGCGGTGAAATCCGGCCGCGGTCGCCAGCTCGTGATCATCGGGCGCGATCTCGTCGCCGGCGATTTGTTCGGTGATGAAACGGTCGAACGGTTTGTCGCGGTTGAGCGAATCGATCACGTAGTCGCGGAAGCGCCACGCGCCGGGCATGTGGCGATCATACTCGAAGCCCTCGGTCTCGGCGAAGCGCACGACATCGAGCCAGTCGCGCGCGAAGTGCTCGCCGTAGGCCGGGCTCGCGAGCAGGCGGTCGACGACGCGCGCGTAGGCGTCGGCGGAATCGTCGGCGAGAAACGCCGCGCTCTCCTCCGGCGTCGGCGGCAGCCCGGTGAGATCAAACGTCACGCGGCGCAACAGCTCGGCCTTCGTCGCGGCAAGCGCGGGCGCGAGCTGCGCCGACTCGAGCCGCGCGAGCACGAAGCGATCGATCGCACCGGCGGGCCACGCGGAATTTTTCACCGCGGGCGGAACGGTCGCGCGCACCGGCTGAAACGCCCAATACCCGCGCGCCAGCTTCGGATCGGTGGCGGGGTTGGGCGCCTTGGCGACCTCGCCGTCGGTGCGCGGATCGGGCGCGCCGATTTGAATCCAGCGCTCGAAGTCCGCGATCACGTTGGCCGGCAGCTTCGGTTTTTCCGGCGGCATCTTGAGGTCGGCATCCTCGTGGCGGAGGGCTTGGAGGAGCAGGCTCTTCGCGTCGCCCGCGACGAGGGCGGGGCCGGTGTTGCCGCCGGCGAGCACGCCGGCTTTCAGATCGAGGCGGAGGCCGCCGCGGAGTTTCTTCGCCTCGGCGGAATGGCATTCGTAGCACTCGGCGCGGAGGACGGGCTCGATTTTCTCGCGGAAGAATTTGTGGCCGGCTTCGAGCTCCGGCGTGGCTCGCAGCG
>JBEANZ010000018.1:0-3714 GCA_041165185.1 Verrucomicrobiota bacterium
GCGCGAACACCGCCGCGCATTTCGCGGCCCGGTTATTGGGATTTCCGGCAGCGCCGGCAAAACCTCCACGAAGGATCTCCTCGCCCAACTGCTCGGCGGCGCGCCGGCCGGAGTGCTCGCCACCGCTGGCAATCTCAACAACCACCTCGGCGTCCCGCTCACGCTCACCCAACTCGACCCGGCCACGCACCGTTTCGCCGTCATCGAGGCCGGCATCGGCGGCCCCGGCGAGATGAGCACGCTCTCCGAAATGATCGCGCCCGATCTCGCGATCATCACGACGGTCGCGCCCGCGCACACGCAGGCGCTCGGCACGGTCGAGGATGTCGCGCGTGAAAAATCGCAGCTCCCCCGCGCGCTCCGCCCGGGCGGCCGCGCGCGGTTTCCCAAGAGCTGCACGACCTTCGCCGCGTTCCAGGATCTCTTCGTCGATCAGCTCGTGCTCGAGCGCTCCGCCGTGCTCCGCCCGATCACGGAGCCGCGCCACACCGTCCACTTCAATGTCCTCCAACGGCCCGATGAAACCGTCGTCGTCGTCGCCTACGGCCCGCCGCCGCCCGCGCTCTTCAAGCTGCGCCGCGTGACCGACGGCATGGCGCAAAACGCCGCGCTCGCCCTCACCGCCGCGCTCGTGCTCGGCGTGCCGCCCGCGACGTTGCAGCCGCGCCTCGCGCTCTGGTCGCCGGCGAAATTGCGCGGCGAAATCCGCCGCGACTCCGACCGCCTCCTCTACCTCGATTGCTACAACGCCAACCCCGCCTCGATGGCCGACGCCCTCGCGACGTTCGTCGCCATCGCGCCCGCGACGGAGCCGCGTTTGTTCGTGCTCGGCTGCATGGAGGAACTCGGCGCCGACGCGGCCGCGCACCACCGTCGCCTCGGCCGCTCGCTCCCGTTGCGCGATCAGGATCGGTTGTTTGTCATTGGCACGCACGCCGACGAGGTGTGCCGCGGTGTGCTCGAGCAGGGCGACTTTGCGCGCCAGATCCAGATGTGCTCCACGCTCGCGCCGGCGGCGGCGGCGCTCGCGGACTGGCGGGGCGCGGCGTTCTTGAAAGGCAGCCGGCGCTACGCGCTGGAGCAGGCGCTCGCGGCGCCCGCGCGGGAGCCCGTCCATGCTTAGCTATCTCGCCAACTACGCGGACCAGTTCGGCCCGCTTCGCCTCTTCGGCTCCATCACGCTGCGCGCGATGATGGGCGCGATCACCGCGCTGCTGATCGGCTTCGTGATCGGGCCGCGGCTCATCGCGAAATTCCGGGCGATGAAGTTCGGCCACGGCTACATCGACGACCGCACGGGCGCGCTCGGCGCGACCTACTTCGACAAGAAGCACACGCCCACGATGGGCGGGCTGATTATTTTTTTCTCCGTCTTCATCAGCGCCGTGCTCTGGGCCGCACCCAACGTCTGGGTCCTCGTCGCGCTCTTCGTTTACGCCGCGCTCACGGTGCCCGGCTTCCGCGACGACTACCTGAAAGTCGTGCGCAAGAACCGCGACGGCATTTCCTCGCGCGAAAAAATCGCGTGGCAGTCGCTCGCCGCGCTCGTCGCGCTCGGCGTGCTGCTGTGGCATCCGATGAGCGCCACGAAAATCCGCGAGTTCTGGGTGCCGTTTTACAAGCACGCGCTCATCGCGCAGATGCCGTGGTGGCTGCTGCTCGTGTTGATTTACCTCTGGATCGTCGGGTTCAGCAACGCGATCAACCTGACCGACGGCCTCGACGGCCTCGCCGTCGGCTGCACGATCACCGTCGTCCTCGTCGTCGCGATCATGGCGTATTTGGCGGACCACGTTTTCCTCGCCGACTACCTGCTGATCAGCCACGTGCCGGGCACGGGCGAGCTCGCGGTGATTTGCGGCGCGCTCGTCGGCGGGTGCATGGCGTTTCTGTGGTTCAACTCGCACCCGGCGGAAGTGTTCATGGGCGATACCGGCTCGCTCGCGCTCGGCGGCCTGCTCGGCGTGATCGCGTTCATGATTCATCAGCCGCTCACGCTCGTGATCGCGGGCGGGGTGTTTGTCGCAGAGCTGCTGTCGGTCGTGCTGCAGGTCGGGTGGTTCAAGATTTCCAAGCGCCGCTACGGCGAGGGCCGGCGGCTGTTCCGCATGGCGCCCATCCACCATCATTTTCAAAAACTCGGCTGGCCGGAGACGAAGGTCGTCCTGCGCTTCTGGGTGCTCTCGCTCGGCTGCGCGCTCGCGGGCCTCGCGACGCTGAAACTTCGCTAACCATGAACCCCACCCGCCCCACCCCCGAACCCGTCTTCCCCCTCGCCGGCATCCCCGCTGATCGCACGGCGTTGCGCGCGCCGCGTCTCGCGTGCGGCGTGCGCGCCGAACTCTCGCCGCTCGCGTTGCACTCGCACGCCTATCTGCGCACGTGGACCGCGCGCCGCCCGACCGCGTGCGGCAACGCGATCCGCGCGGTCGCGGGGGCGAGTTTGAGATAGCATTCGCGCGCGCGAAGCCCCACAACCGCCACTCTCGTTCTTCCCATGAAAATCCTGAAAATCTTCGGCGTCGTCGTCGGCATCCACGTCGTCGCGCTCCTCGTTATTTTTGCGAGCCCCGGCTGCAATTCCACCGCCAAGCCCACGCCCGCCCCGAGCGACACCGTCGCGAAGGCCGAGCCCGCGCCCAAGCTCTCCGTCCCGCTCACCCCGGCCGCGCCCGCCCCCGCACCCGCCGACCGCACGCCGCCGATCAGCGCGGCGCCGGTCAGCTTCAACCCCGACGCCCCCGCCGTCAGCGGCGGCGCCACCAGCGCCGGCACCGTGCGCTACTCGCCCACGCGCCCCAACAACGCCGCCGCCGAAAAACTCGTCGACCAGCCGCCCGTCGAGGTCACGCCCGCGACCACCTACGTCGTGAAATCCGGCGACAACCTCTGGACGCTCGGCAAGAAATTCAACCTCTCCGCCGCACAACTCGCCGCCGCCAACAACCTCAAGACCAGCTCCGTCATCCAGCCCGGCCAGAAGCTCCTCATCCCGAGCAAGGCGCCCACGGCCGGTTCGCCAATCCCCGCCCCCGCCGCGACGAAAAACTCCGCCGCACCCGCCGCCCCGAAAGGCAACGGCGAGGCGATGAAGCACACCGTGAAAGCCGGCGAATCGATCAGCACCATCGCGTCGCTCTACGGCGTGAAACAGCGCGACATCGAGGTCGCCAACAACATCACCGATCCGCGCAAGCTCGGCGCCGGCAAGGTCCTCATCATCCCCGGTTGGAGCCCGAAATCCGGTGGCGCCGCCGCGCCCAAGAACGCCGGCAAGTCCGCCGCCCCCGCGACCGACGCCGCGCCGAAACCCGCGAAGCCCGCCACGCCCATCATCCCGATCTTCGGGGCGCCGGCCGACGCCGGCCCGGCTCCCGTCTCGCCCGCCCCCGCGCCCAACAACGCCGACATCCCCGTCATCAAGATCGATGACGCGCCGCCGGCGAAGAAACCCTGAGCCGCCGCCCGCGCCTCCGCCTCCCGCGCGGGCGATCGGGCCGCCGATTTTTTTCCGCCCGTCGTGACGCTCCCCGCCCGTCCCGCCCCCCCGCCCAGGCGGCTGCTGCTCACGCCCGCGTTCGTGATGATCGTCTGCGCCCTGGGCCTGACGATTCTCGGGATCACGATCCTGTTCAGCGCGAGCGTCTCGTTTGAGAAACGCGTCAAGGTCAACGACGCCCCCGCGACGGACGCCGCCCCCGTGCTCGCCCCGCC
>JBEANZ010000019.1:0-5912 GCA_041165185.1 Verrucomicrobiota bacterium
GTGATCGCCTTGCGCGTCCAGAGATCGGTCGTGTAGCCCGCCTCCTTCCGCAACGCGCCATCCTCGATTACATTTTGATCGTAGAACTCGGTCGTGTGGCCGTCGGGCTTCGTGACCCAGAAGGAAAACCCCTCCTGCGGACGGAGGTTGTCGCCGAGGTGCCATTTGCCGCTGAGGCCGCAGGTGTAGCCGGCGTCGCGGAGGATTTCTCCGAGCGAGGTGAACTCGGCGAGTGTGTTGTAGGCCTGCGGCCCCATCATGAATTTCGGATCGAGGAAGGAGTGCACGCCGTGCTGCGACGGCAGAAGGCCGGTGAGGAAGGTCGCGCGCGTGGGCGAGCAAACCGGGTTGCTGCTCATCGCGCGCGTGAAGCGCACGCCCTCGGCGGCGAGGCGGTCGATGTGCGGCGTGCGAATGTCGGGGTTGCCGTAGCTGCCGAGGGTCCACGCGCCCTGGTTGTCAGTGAGGATGAAGACGAGGTTCGGCGGCGGCTCGGCGGCGAAGGAAAAAAACGCAGACGCAAAGAGAAACGCGGAGCGAAGCATCGTCTTCATCTTCATGGGGCGGGGCGAGTGTTTGAATTTCGCACGGGCGTCGCAAGCCCGTGCGCAGCGGCTCGTGTTCGTAGTTCCGGCTTCAGCCGGTGCTTGGTTCGTAGCGCTCCGGAAGCCGGCTGAAACCGGAACTACGAGCAACCGCTCAAGCCCGCGCCTCCCGGAAAATTTCTTGATGTCGCCGCCGCACCAGAGCCCACCGCGCGCGTTTCCCCCATTGCCTCCGCTCCTTTCCTCCCTTGCGTTGCCTCGCTCCACTCAACCCCCGGTCGCCATGTCCTCGTCGCTCCGCCGCTCCGCGTTCGTCCTCGTTTTCCTTTTCGTCGTTGCCGCACCGCTTCGCTCCGCTGCGGCGCCCGCGTCCGCGCTCGCGCAACTCCCCGCCGATGCCCGGCGTGTGCTTTTTCTCGGCGACAGCATCACGCACGGCGGCGGCTACGTCGTCGCGGTCGAAACGTATTTCCTCACGCGCCGCGCCGCGCGCACGGTTGAGTTCATCAACTGCGGCCTGGGCAGCGAGACCGTCTCCGGCCTCACCGAGGATGGCCACGCCGGCGGCAAGTTTCCCCGCCCCGATCTGCACGAGCGTCTCGCGCGCGTGCTCGCGCAGACGAAACCCGATCCGATCTTCGCCTGCTACGGCATGAACGACGGCATCTACCAACCGCTCGCCGAGGAGCGCTTCGCGAAATTCCGCGACGGCATCACGCGCCTCCACGAGGCCGCGACGCACGCCGGGGCGCGCATCATCCACGTCACGCCGCCGGTCTTCGACGAACTCCACGGCAAGTTCCCCGGCTACGACGGCGTGCTCGCGCGCTACGCTGAGTGGCTCGTGTCCCAACGCGCCGCCGGCTGGACCGTGATTGATTTGCACACGGCGATGCGCGCCGCGCTCGATGAGCGTCGTCGCGCCGATCCGAAGTTCACCTTCGCCCGCGATAGCGTGCATCCCGACGATGCGGGCCACTGGATCATGGCGCGTGCTATTCTCGCCGGCCTCGGCGCCACGGATCTCGGCGACGTGTCGAGCGCCGCGGCGATGGCCGCGACCCATTCGCGCGGCGCCGAAATCCTGAAGCTCGTCGCTGAGCGCCAAGCCCTCATGAAACTCGCGTGGCTCACCGCCACCGGCCACACGCGCCCGGGCGTGAAAGCCGGCCTGCCCCTCGATGAAGCCCGCGCCCGCGCCGCCGCGATCGATCAGCAGATCTCAAATCTCCGATGAAACTCCCCGCCGAGATCCTTCTCCGCTTTCGCGTTCTTCTATTTCTCGCCGTAGTCTCTTCGGCGATCCGTGCCGCGGATTCCGCGCCCACCTACGCCGTCCCCGGCCGCGTCATCATCGACCGCACCACCGCGGCGTGGGAGTCGCAGCAGGTGCAGGAGCCGTGCATTCTGCCCAACCCGAAAAATCCCGACCGCCTCGTGATGTTCTACTCGGGCGTGCCCGCGTCGAACCGCCGCCTCTGTTACCTCGGCAAGGCGTGGGCCCTGAAATCCGATCCGCTCACGTGGCATCAGGACCCCGCCAACCCGATCTTCAGTCCCTCCTCCGACGGCTGGGATTCCGGCAGCCTCCGTCTCGACTGCGTGCTCTACATTCCCGAGGAGGACGCCTACTACATCTACTATTCCGGCACGCAGAAAGACACGCAGGACAAAATCGGCCTCGCGATTTGTCCCGCCGGCGCTGACGGCTACTCCGGTATTACCGCCGCCGCGATCAAACGCGTCGGCACCGCACCCATCCTCGCGCCGGAGCCCGCCGAGCCGTTCGCCGAAACCATGGCGCAACAATCCGCCGTGCTCCGCGAACGCGATCCCGTTTCGGGCCGGTGGAAATGGTTCATGTATTACTCCTATCGCGGAAAAAACGGCACGCTCCCCGGCCTCCGCCTCGCCACCTCCGCCGACGGAAAAACTTGGACCCGCCACTACAACCCCGCCGACCCGCGCGGCATGGGCCACCTCTTTCCCTCAACGCCGAACGCCTACTACGAGTGGCACCAAGTCATCAAAGTCGGCGGCACCTACGTCCTCACGATCGAGGTCGGCACCGAAAAAGGAAAACGCTGGCGGCCCGTGCTCGCCGTGAGTCGCGCGCCCGACGCGGGTTGGGTGCAGCTCGACGTCGATACGATGCTCCAGACCCACTGGCCCGGCATCTACCGCGACGAAACGATTTACCACGTCGCCACGCCCGCGTTCTACGAAATCGGCGGTCGCTGGTTTCTCTACACGCAAGCCTGCCCGCTCCCGCGCAACGGCAACTACATCGACGGCCACTGGGACATGTGGGTCTTCGCCTGCGACCGCGAAATCCCGACGCTCCCCGGCCACGCCTCGCTCTTCATTCCGGGCGCGCCGAATTCCGCCGCTGTGAAACGCTGACAGTCGTGGACGAGGCGTCCCGCCTCGTGTCCGTCGCCTTTCATTTTCCGTTTTTCCTTCTCCCTTCGCACCCTCGCGAACCCATGATCCACTCCCGCCGTCTCTTGGTTTTCCTTTGCTTCGCCGCCGCCGCCCTCGCCGCTGATCGCCCATCCGCGGTGAGCCCGTCGAAGCCCAACATCGTCATCATCCTCTGCGACGATCTCGGCTACGGCGACGTTAAGGCCAACAACCCCGCGTGCAAAATCGTCACGCCGCACATGGACCGTATCGCGCGCGAGGGCGTGCGCTTCACCGATGCGCACACGCCGTCGTCCGTCTGCACGCCCACGCGCTACGGTCTCCTCACCGGCCGCTACAATTGGCGCACGCGCCTGCAAAACGGCGTGCTCGGCGGTCTCTCGCCGCGCCTGATCGAGCCGGGCCGCGAGACGATCGCATCGATGTTGAAGGCGCAGGGCTACCATACCGCCGCCATCGGCAAGTGGCACCTCGGCATGGACTGGGCGAAGCTCCCCGGCAAAACCGTCGCCGAAAATTCCGTCGAGACTCCCGCGCAGGTGCGCAACGTCGACTTCACCGCGCCCATCGCCAACGGCCCCACGAGCGTCGGCTTTGATCGGTTCTTCGGCATCAGCGCGTCGCTCGACATGGTGCCCTACACGTTTATCGAAAATAATCGCGTCACCGTCGCGCCCACCGCGGAGAAAACCTGGCCGATGCATCCCGGTTATCCCGGCGAGTGCCGCATCGGTCCCGCCGCGCCGGACTTCGAAGTCGCCAACGTGCTCCCGACCTTTGCGCGCCAGGCCGCCGCCTACATCGCCGAGCGCGCCGCGACGAAGCAGCCGTTCTTCCTCTACCTCCCGCTCAACGCCCCGCACACGCCCATCGCGCCGAACAAACCGTGGGTCGGAAAGAGCGGCCTCAACCTCTACGCCGATTTTGTGATGGAGACCGACTGGGCCGTCGGCGAAGTGCTCGCCGCCCTCGACCGCGCCGGCATCGCGCAGGACACGCTCCTCGTTTTCACCAGCGACAACGGCTGCTCCCCGCAGGCCAAGATCGACGTGCTCGCCGAAAAAGGCCACGCCGTCAGCGGCCCGCTCCGCGGCTCCAAGGCCGACATCTGGGACGGCGGCCACCGTGTGCCGTTCTTCGTCCGCTGGCCCGCGAAAGTGAAACCCGCCGTGACCGATCAGCTCGTATGCCTCACCGATGTCTTCGCCACCTGCGCCGAGATCGTCGGCGCGCGCGTGCCCGCCGCCGCCGGCGAAGACAGCATGAGTTTCTTGGCCAACCTCACCGCCACCGGAAAATCCGCGCGCGACGCCGTCGTGCATCACTCGATCGAAGGCGCCTTCGCGATTCGCCAGGGCCCGTGGAAGCTCGCGCTCTGCCCCGGCAGCGGCGGCTGGACCGCCCCGCGCGATCCCGCCGCGCGCCAACAAGGCCTGCCCGACACCCAGCTCTACCGCATCGCCGACGGCGACATCGCCGAGGAAAAAAACCTCGCCGCGCAAAACTCCGAAGTCGTCACGCGCCTGACCAAACTCCTCGAAACCTACGTCGCCAACGGCCGCAGCACCCCCGGCGCCGCGCAGCAGAACGCCGTCCCCATTTTCCTCCGCAAACCCATCGCAGACGCCGACACCAAGGCCGCCAAGAAGGCCGCGAAGAAAAAGGCGGAGTAACCGGTCCGTTTGAATTTTGGCGCGGCCCGCCGGAACGCGTTACCAGTTTCGCGGCCCCCTCCGTCGAGACCCAGAGTCGAACGAAAAACGCGCGCGGCGCAATCGGCGCACGATAGCGGAATCAGGTTTGCCCCGCCGCGCGCCGCCTGGCGATGGCGTCTCGTCGGGTGGCCACATTGCCGAGGGATAATACCCGCTTGCCTCCGTGGGACCGCGAACACCACCGTCGCCGCACCCCATGACCACCATCCCCCTGACCCGGGCGCTGATTGTGCCAGTGCTGTTGTTTACTCTCGTCGGTTCGCCGGTGCTCCGCGCGCAAGTGACGCCGGCGCACCCCGCCTCGACTGTCCCGCCCGCCTCTCCCGCCAGCGCCGCGGGCGATCCGGTGAAACTCTCGCCCTTCACCGTCAACACCGACCGCGACACCGGCTTCGCGGCGGCGAACGCCGGGACCGCCACGCGTCTCTCGCTCGACATGAAGGACGTGCCCGCCGCGTATTCCGTGATGACGCGCGAGTTCATCGACGCGCTCGGCATCACCAACGTCCAGGACGCCGCGTCGTGGGCGCCCAACGGTTCCGGCACCCCGCCCGAGGGCAACAGCCAGGACGCGCTCCAGCAGCCGATGCAGTTCAACATCCGCGGCGTGAACAACAACTCCGGCCAGCAGCGCAACAACTACCTCACGAGCGGCGTGCTCGAGAGCTACGCGCTCGAGCGCTACGATTTCGGCCGCGGCCCCAACGCCGCGCTCTTCAACATCGGCGGCGGCAACGCCCTCGGCGGCGGCCTCGGCGCGCAGACCAAGCGCGCCCGCTACGATCGCGCGAGCGACACCGTGTCCTACACCGGCGGTTCGTGGGCCTACAAGCGCGCCACCGTGGACATCAACCGCCCGCTCACCGACAAACTCGCGGTGCGCGCCAACGGCGTGTGGTTCGACCGCGAGGGCTGGCGCATGAACGAATTCGAGCACACGCGCGGCGTCACCGCGACCGCCTCGTATCTCGTCCGCCCGAAAACCGAGCTGCGCGTCGAGGGCGCCTACGACCGCACCGAACGCACGATTCCGCCCGTCTCGATTTTCGACGGCGTCACGGGCTGGGACGGCGTGACCGTTTTTCGCGGCCCCGTCACCAACGCCATCCTCGGCACGCAGACAGCGGCCGGCGTGCCGAATTCCCTCGGCCACACGCTCACGTTTCAGGGCGAGCGTCAGGGCGTCGACCGCTACGGCACGCTCTACGTCTGGGATCCGTCCTCGGGC
>JBEANZ010000020.1:0-2680 GCA_041165185.1 Verrucomicrobiota bacterium
CCGAGGGAGAGAAGGAGAGAGGGGGAGAACGAGAGAGGGAGACGTGAGAATGGTTTCATGGATAGGAGAGATTATTTGCGGCGGATGACGGCGAGCCAGTCGTCGGTGGAGGGTGCGTTGAGCGGAAGTTTGGCGCCGCCGGTGGCGGGGGTGGCGGACGAGAGTGCGCCGCCGTCGCGGGGGTTGAACCAAGAGACGGTGAACGCGCCGGGGGCAGCGGAGAGATCGAGGGTGCTCGTGCCGCCTTTCGGGAGGTAAACAAGATAGAGTTGGCCGGGCTGCGCGAGGGCGTAGACGGAGTTGTCATTCGCCGCGTTGCCGAGGAGTTCGTCGGCGTTGGTCATTTTCTCCAGTGGGATTTTTTGGTCACGGAAAAATCCGAGGGCGATGCGGCAGTAGTCCCACGATTTGTCGCGGCTGCGAAAGTCTTCGAGGAGGAGATCGTTTTCCGTGAGTTGGTAACCGAAGTAGTATTCCACGCCCGCGCCGCCGGCCATGAAGGTGCCCCAGAGCGTGTT
Source organism: Verrucomicrobiota bacterium (assembly GCA_041165185.1). Classification (GTDB taxonomy): domain Bacteria; phylum Verrucomicrobiota; class Verrucomicrobiia; order Opitutales; family Opitutaceae; genus JBEANZ01. Next base: position 519 of record JBEANZ010000020.1, read on the forward strand.
CTTGCGGATGTCGTGCAGATCGTAGCCGACCGGGTTGCCGCGAGAGTTGAGGCCCGCGAATCCCTTGTAGCCGGGATCGGGCGGCACGCCTTGGTTGGCGGGATTCTGCTCGTCGTTGCACACGACCCACGGGCGGCCGGCGGCGGCGGAGGCGCGGACCCATTTGAGCGTCCATTGGTGCGCGGCCTTCCAGCTGTTTTGAGTGGAGGCGCCGGTCAGGATGGATTGGTTGCCGATGAGGGCCTCGTAGACTTTGTCCTGCTGGGAGGGGAAGCTGTGGATGACGATCGAGTGGTGGTAGGGATCGGTGTCGGAAATAAAATTTGCCATGTCGCGCTGCTCTGCGGGCGACTGCGTGTTTTCTTCGCCGAGGTTCCAGTTGAGGGCGAGGTGGTGGCCGAAGCGCGCGATCATTTCGCGCAGGTAGAGGCGGCGTTCGGGGCCGCACGCGCCGCCGTCGAGAGATTCAACCACGCGGCCAGGCTTGCCCTGAGGGCCGATGCGGTCGTCGTCGTTTTCGTTTTCCTGAAGCTTGAAGTGGAGAAACACGCCGCGGGCCTGCGCGTGGTCGAAGACGATGCCCCACTGGTCGAGGCGCGAGCAGTCGTAGTGGAATTTCTCGTCGCGGGCGACGAACGGCCAGACGTTGTCGCCGTCGCCGGCGGCGTTGTAGGTGAGAAACGAAATCGCGTTGGCGCCTTTCGCGGCGAGGTAGTTGACGGCGCCGATCAGACCTTTGCCTTTGCCGTTTTTCCACGTGGGGTCACCGGCGCGCCAGTCGCCGACGTGCGGCGCCCAAGTCTTGAGGGGGACTTCTTTTTTCAGCGCGAGGGTGTCGTCGAAATCGGTGTAGGCGAGGAGCGTCTCGGGTGCGTCGGCGCCGGCTTTCAGGAAGGGCTGGCCGGTGCCGGCGTGAACGAGGTAGTGGCTGCCGTTGTAGGTGAGGCGGCCGCCGGCGCGGAAATCGACGCCGGTTTTGTCGGTGGCGCTGATCGTGAAGGAGCCGGTCTTGCCGTCGTAGGGGGCGAGGGCCTTGCCGTTGCCATAGGTGGCGGCGTTGGCGCCGGCGGTGAAGGCGACGCGGTAGTTCCACTTGCCGGGCTTATCGGCCGAGAGGTGCGCGCGCCAGACGGTGCCGGCGGTGGCGGAGGTCTCGGCGGCGCGGCCGTCGGCGGCGAAGTAGCCGGGCACCACGTAGGAAGGTGCGCCGGATTCGTGGGTGAAGGTGACGTCGAAGCGGTAACCGGTGAACGGATTTGGCGCGGTGTCGGTCTCGGCGGCGAAGGGGCCGGCGAGGTCGAGCGTGACCTTGTGCCACTGGCGGAGTTCGCTGCCGATCTTCACGCTGGCGTCGCCGGGCGTCTGGCGCGGGACGGGGCGGAAGAGTTTTTCGCGCTGGGCGGCGGCGAGGGCGAGCTGGGACTGGCCGTGGCCGTCGTTGCCGGGGATGGTGGGGAAAAAGGTAATCTTGGACCAGCGGCCGCGACTCCACTCCTGGCCATCCTTCGAGCCGACGCGCGCGCGCACCTCGACGAGCGTGCCCTCGCTGACCTCGATGGCGTGCCACGTCTGGTTGAAGCGTTCGCCTTCTTCGTAGGTCTGGTTGGAAAGCGGACACACGAAACGGCCGACCAGTTTGTCGGCGAGATAGACCTCGTAGGTCGAGGAGCCGACGTTCTCGCCGACCGTCTCAAGCCGGATGTGGTAGGCGCCGTTGCGGGCGGGCGCGATGAATTTGACGGAGGCTTCTTTGCGCTCATTGGGGCTGATCGCGGCCCACTGGCCTTGGTCGAGGTAGAAGCCGGTGCCGTCGAGTTTGAGCGAGGCGGCGGTGACGGTGCCGGAGGAGGCGGGGGCGGACGATGCGGCGGCGGCAGGAGTGCCGCCGATCCGTGGCGGTGCGGCATCGGCCGCATGGGCGACGGGGAGCAGAAGCGTTAGCAGCGCGGCGGAAAACAGGGCGGAGCGTTGACGGGAGTTCATGGGAGGAAATGCGGAGGATGGGCGAGACTAGCGGCGGGGAAGTTCGAGGGACTCGAGCGTGTCGAGTTCGGGTTTGCCGCCGCGGCTGCCGCTGCCGGCTGCGACGTAGAGCGTGTCGCCGACGCGGGCGAGGCCGCTGCCGTGGCGGCCGCGGGCGAAATTGGCGTAGAGACTCCACG
>JBEANZ010000021.1:0-5017 GCA_041165185.1 Verrucomicrobiota bacterium
AAAATCCGCGACGGCGGCGCCCGTCAGCCGCGTGGGATGATGGTCGGCCCCGAGGTGACGCGCGGTTTCGGCGGCGGCATCCGCCTCGGAAAACTCGGCCTCGTCGAACCCGATCGAAAAGGTTTTCAGCTTCGCGCCGGTCGCGCGCGTCATCAGGCCCGCGACAATGGCCGAGTCGAGGCCGCCCGAGAGAAACGCGCCCACCGGCACATCCGCGACGACGTGGGCGCGGATGCTGTCGTCGAGTTGCGCGCGGAGGCCGCGGGTGAATTCCTCGGCGGTGGCGCTGGGCCGGGCGTTGCGGGCGTCGTCGCGAAAGCTCCACGCGACGCGCGTCGTGAGTTTGCCCTCGCGAAACGTCGCGCACTCGCCGGGCCGCAACGAGACCACGCCGCGATAAATCGTGCGCGGCGCCGGCACCGCGAACCACGCGAGAAAATCCGCGACGGCGACCGGATCGAGTTCGCCGGGAAACGTGCCGGCGGCGAGGAGGGCGTTGAGTTCCGAGGCAAAGATCAACCGCGCGCCGTCGTGCCGGAAATACAGCGGCTTGATCCCAAACGGATCGCGCGCGAGGAAGAGCGCCCGCTCGCGGTCGTCCCACACGGCGAAGGCAAACATCCCGCGCAGCCGCGCGAGGCAGCGGTCGCCCCATTGGGCGTAGGCGGCGAGCAGCACCTCGGTGTCGCACTCGGTGCGAAACGCGTGCCCGAGCGCGGCGAGCTCGGCGCGGAGCGCGCGGAAATTGTAGACCGCGCCGTTGAACACGAGGGTGAAGCGGCCGTCGGCCGTGACCATCGGCTGATGGCCGTTCGCCGGATCGAAGATGGCGAGGCGCCTCATGCCGAGCGTGGCGGCGCCGCGCGACTCCTGCCCCTCGTCGTCGGGGCCGCGATGGACCATCGCGGCGCACATGCGGCGCACGGCGTCCGCGCGATCAGCGGGCGCGGCCGCCGGATCGACGATGCCGGCTATGCCGCACATGGGCGAAGGCGGGACGGACAGCGGGGGCGCATTTTGGGACGAGGCGGGGTTCGGCGGGATGGCTTCGCCCGGTCGCTTCCGGTGGGGGAGCGACCAGCGGTGGGGCACCGGAAGCGGGTGGCGTCGGGTGCGCGGCAAAGGCTTTCGCCAACTTGCGTGGGCACGCCAACGGATGGCCTGCGCGTTGGCAATCCCGTTGGTGGAAAACACGTTTGCGGAGAACGCGCACGCCGCCGCCGGGCCGTTTTTCGGCCTGGATCGCGTGGGGGATTGCGTGGGCGGGGCGGTTCGTGTCGCGTGCGGGTCGCATGATTGCCTCCGCTTCTTCCGAGTTCGCCGGCCAGCGTCTGGTGATTTTCGGCTGCGGCTACGTCGGCGCGGAAATGGCGCGGCAGGCGGTCGCGCGCGGGCTGCGCGTGACGGCGCTCACGCGTAACGCGACGAAAGCGGAGGCGTTGCGCGCGCTTGGTGTCGAGGTCGTCGTCGCCGATCTCGCCGGCGCGGAGTGGCACGCGCGGATCGCGGGCGGGGCGGAGTATGTGTTGGACTGCGTGAGCTCGGGCGGCGGCGGGCTGGAGGGGTATCGCGCGAGTTATTTTTCCGGCATGGCCTCGATCCTCGCTTGGGGCGCGACGGCGGGCGCGGCGGGCACGCTCGTTTACACGGGGAGCACGTCGGTCTATCCGCAGGGCGACGGCGCAATCGTCGACGAGACCGCGCCGACTGATCGCACGAACGAGCGCGCGCGCGTGCTCGTCGACACGGAGGAGATCCTCGCGGCGCGCGCGGGCGTGGCCGAGCCGCAGTCGGCGGCGCGGCGGTGGTTCGTGCTGCGGCTCGCGGGCATCTACGGGCCGGGGCGTTTCCCGCTGATCGAGCAGGTGCGCGCCGGGGAAATCGCCGGCCGCGGCGAGCACCGGCTCAACCTGATCCATCGCGACGACATCGTCGCCGCGGTGTGGGCGGCGTTTGGCGCGCCGGACAAAATCGCGAACGAGATCTACAACGTCGCCGACGACGGGGCCGCGCCGAAGGGCGAGGTCGCCGCGTGGCTCGCCGCGCGGCTCGGGGTGGCGGCGCCGCGTTTCACGGGCGAACCGCTCGCGGGCCGGCGGCGCGTGACGCCCGACCGCGTGATCGCGAACGGGAAAATCACGGCGGCGCTCGGCTGGCGACCGCGTTACCCGACGTTTCGCACGGGCGCGGAAAATTTGTTGTCGCATTAGCGCGCGGCGGGCGGCTCAACTTTCCGCTCTCCTTCAATCCTCAACCCCTTTCACCACCATGGCCGGCGTCGGTAAACTCCTCAAACAAGCCCAGAAAATGCAGCGCGGCATCGAGTCGCTCCAGACCCAGCTCGACGCCAAGGAAATCGACGTCGCGGCCGGCGGCGGCGCCGTGAAGATCAAGATCACCGGCAACGGCAAGTTCCTCGCCCTCGCGCTCGACCCGGACTTCCTGAAGGAGGACGCGAAGCTCGTCGGCGACACGATCCTCGCCGCCGTGCAGGACGCCGCGAAGCAGGCCAAGGAGTCTAACGAGGCGGAGATGAAGAAGGTCACGTCGGCGTTTCAGGTGCCGGGCTTCATGTAATTTTCGATTTTTGATTCTGGATTTTCGATTGGCGCGCGGGCGACTCACCGCTGCGGCGAAATCCGAAATCGAACATCAGAAATTCAAAATCGAAATTCAGATGACGCCCGCGTTCGAGAAGCTCCAGCAGCATCTCAAGCAACTGCCCGGCCTCGGCTACCGCTCCTCGGAGCGGATCGCGTTGCACCTGCTCGTGGAAAAACCCGCGCGGCTGCCCGCGCTCGTCGCCGCGCTCGAAGAGGCCGCGCGCACCGTGCGCCGCTGCGCGCGCTGCGGCAATCTCGCCGAGGGCGACGGCGGCCTCTGCGCGATCTGCGCGGACGAACGCCGCGACGGCGGGCTCGTGTGCGTGGTCGAACACGTGCCCGACCTCGTCGCGCTCGAGCGCAGCGGCGCTCACCGCGGGCGCTACCATGTGTTGCACGGCAAGCTCTCCCCGATCCACGGGGTGGGGCCGGAGGAGCTCAACCTCGCGGCGCTCCGGGGGCGGATCGCGGCGGGCGAGGTGACCGAGCTCATCCTCGCGCTCTCGAACGACGTCGAGGGCGAGGCCACGTGCCACTACCTGACAGAGCACCTCGTGACCGCGGGGGCGCCGCGAGTGACGCGCATCGGCTTCGGGCTGCCGAGCGGCGGCGGCGTGCTCTACGCGGATTCCGTTACCCTGAAGAGCGCCCTCGACGCGCGCCGGGCGTATTCGTGATTGCCGAGCGCGGCGAAACCACTTTTCTCGCGGGGTCTGCGCGGGCGTAGTATATCGGCTATTATGTGAGCTTCCCAAGCTTGAGAGGAGGGTTCGACTCCCTCCGCCCGCACCAAACCTCAGTCCCAAACCCAACCCTCAGTCCACATCCCAGATAACATGAAGAAGACCATCGCTACCCTCCTCGTCGGATCCCTCCTCGCCGCCGGCGCGCTGTTTGCCGCCGACGCCAAAGTCGAGGCCAAGGCCGCCGGCTGCTGCACCAAGGCCGGCAAAGACGGCAAAGCCTGCACCCACGAGTGCTGCGTCGCCGCCGCCAAGGAAGGCAAGAACTGCGCCAAGTGCGGCGGCGCCGGCATGCTCGCCAAGAAGGAAGAAAAGAAGAAGTAATCGCTCCGCATCCGCCGGGCCTCGGGCCTTCGGCCCGCGGTCTCTCAAGGCCGCGCCTGGTTTGATTCGCGGCTTTTTTTTTGCTGCGTTCTCGGCGCCAATGCCCACCGGCCGCATGCGTTTTCCCGTGTAGGGCCGCCGCTCGCCGGCGTGCCGTCGCGCGTTGTGCGTGAAAGTCAGAATGAACGTCCGCTATCGTTCGCCCGTGGGCGGCGCGACGGCACGGCGGCAAGCGCCGGTCCTACGGTCGAACAGCAAGCGGATGCACGCTTCACACCCCCGCCTCGACGCGCTCACGGCTCAGGTTGCGCCAGCGGCCGAGCACGCGGCGGTGCAGGTCGTCGGGGGCGAGGCCGTAGGCGGCACGCAGGCCGTCCACGCTGCTGCCGTGCTCGACAAACTTGTCCGGCCAGCCGAGGCGTTCGACCGCCACCGCGCAGTCGGCCTCGTGCAACACCTCCAACACCGCGCTCCCAAATCCGCCCGCCAACACGTGGTCCTCCAGCGTGACGAGCAGCGGGATGCACGCCGCGTGGCTTAGCAGCAACGTGCGATCGAGGGGCTTGACGAAGCGGGCGTTGACGACGCCGACGGAGATGTGCTCCTCGCGCTCAAGGCGCTCGGCGAGTTTCAACGCATCCGCGATCATCGGGCCGAGGGCCCAGATCATGATGTTGGAGCCCTCGCGCAACACCTCGGCCTGGCCCACGGTGAGCGCGGCCGGCTGCGGCTTGATCGTGGCGCCGGTGCCGGGGCCGCGCGGGTAACGGATGAAACCGGGGCCGGGCAGTTGCAGGCTCGTGTGAAGCATATCAACGAGTTCGTCCTCGTCCTTCGGCTGCATGATCACGGCGTTGGGCACGCAGCGTAGATACGAGAGATCGAAGAGGCCGTGGTGCGTGGGGCCGTCGTTCGGCGAGAGGCCCGCGCGATCCATGCAGAAGGTCACGGGCAGGTTTTGCAGCGCGACATCGTGGATCACCTGATCGTAGGCGCGTTGGAGAAACGTGGAGTAGATCGCGCACACCGGGCGGAAGCCTTTCGTCGCGAGGCCGGCGGCGAAGAGCACTGCGTGCTCCTCGGCGATGCCCACGTCGAAGAACTGCCGCGGCACCGCGGTCGCGAGGTGCGAGAGGCCCGTGCCGCTCGGCATCGCGCCGGTGATGCCGACGATGTTGGCGTCGGCCTGCGCGAAGCGCACGAGCGCGTGGCCAAACACGTCCTGGAGATTCGGCGGCGAGCCGGGCGCGGGTTTCTTGCTCTCGCCCGTCGTGGGATCAAAGGCGCCGAGGCCGTGTAATTTTTCCGGCTGCGCCTGCGCGGCCTCGAGGCCGCGGCCTTTCTTGG